>NZ_WYDS01000003.1 GCF_009914765.1 Halodesulfovibrio sp. MK-HDV
TGCATTCTGTTCAATGTAGCGGATAGCTGTTTCTATCCGTTTGTAATCATGAATTTCATTTTGGCGCGTGGTCATGGGTATCCTCGTATGCTTCATGTCCCGATGGTTTGTATACTACGGAACAGATAAAGGACTTTCCACCCGAATATTGCTTTTTTTATATGTTCTGACATTGCTTTTGATGCTAGTAGTATAGAATGTAAAACATTATTTATTGTAGCTGAATGCTAGCTTGAAGGCTCTGGGTACTCATTTTTTTAGAGTCGTACTACATGAAAGGGGGGTGTCGTACTAGAAAAAGAGTTTGTTAACCCTCTTATAATTTACAGTAATACATATTGAATTATGGTAATTGACCGAAAAGACACTTGCGTAGGGGCATCATTCCTGAGTGCCCTCTTCCGCTACGCAACGATTAAATTTAATACACAATGGGTGTAGACGTTGGGGATATTGCATTCGTAGTAGGATGTAATGCATCCGCTGTGTATTGATATTGTAAGGAGTGGAAAAATGGGAAAATTTTCCCTAAAGATGCAAGTGGTCTTGATTGCCGCAAGTGCGCTCTTGTCGCTTGGGGTTGGGTATGGCTTTTTGTATACAGGTTCTGATGGCGCGACTATTTCAATGGGAACGCTCGATACAGCGTTGCTTGTAACAGTCGGGCTATTTACCTTACTGGTGTTGCCACTGGTATTTATTACATTAAGCACTCTACGCACAGCTACCAGTGTTATTTGTGAAAAAAGCAAACGTGTTTGCGGGGGCGATTTTACGGTTACGTTTCCTTCATCTCCGGCAGTAGACATTGCCGCAGTAGAGCTGGATATTGAAGCTATGTTTGCCAGTATGAAACATCGCCTTGGCTTTGCTCAGGGGGTGCTTACGGGCATTGATACGCCGTTTGTTGTTGTCGATACAGACGAAGTGTTGACGTATACCAACGATTCTCTTCTCACTATTCTTGAACAGAACGGGAAGCCGGAAGATTACTACGGACAGAATGTCGCGTATTTCTTTTATGGTGATGCGTCCCGCCGTACGGTTTTAGCAGATAGTCTTGAGAAGCATATTGTAACTAAACGCGAAGTTGTCCTTACAGGTCGTAAGGGTGGACAGCGAAAGATTTACATTAACGCGTCTCCGTTGTTCGATTTGAATGGCGAGCTAATGGGTGCGCTTTGTATTTATCAGGACTTAACAGCCTTGCGTCAGCGTGAGGAAGAAATACTGAATAAGAATGAGCAGATTGCCTCTGCTGTGCGCGATTCTGAAGATGTTTCCGATGATGTTGCACGCGTGGCGCATGAGATTTCTGCGCAGATGGAAGAAACGAGCCTTGCTGTTTCTCGTCAGACTGAGCGTGCAATGGAAACAGCGACAGCAATGGAACAGATGAATGTTGCCGTTACAGAAGTTGCGCAGAGCGCCTCCAGCGCTGCAGAACAGGCAACGTCTGCCCGTGATAAAGCAGAGCAGGGTTCAAAAGTCGTTGGTGAAGCCATTGATGCTATTGACGATGTGGCTCGGTTATCACACCAGTTGCACACAGATATGGCCTCGTTGGGTCAGCAGGCTGAAGGTATCGGTACCGTCATGAATGTTATTACCGATATTGCAGACCAGACCAACTTGCTTGCACTGAACGCAGCTATTGAAGCTGCCCGAGCAGGCGATGCTGGACGCGGGTTTGCTGTTGTTGCGGATGAAGTTCGTAAGCTTGCAGAGAAAACAATGCAGGCAACAAAAGAGGTGGGTGACGCCATTGATGCTATTCAGTCAGGCGCCCAGCGCAATCTGGAAAGCGTTGAGGCTGCGACCACTGCCGTGGCTCGTTCCAGAGAGCTTTCCGGCGCTTCAGGTGAAGTGCTGAGTAGTATTGTGGAACTTGTGACCGATTCAACAGATCAAGTGCAGGCCATTGCCACAGCAGCCGACGAACAGGCAGCTACCAGTGACCATATTAATCGTTCTGTAGATGAAGTCCGGACAATCTCGGAACAATCAGCAGACGATATTGTGACCGCTTCAGACGGTGTTCGTGAATTGTCTGTTATGGCTGGGAAACTGCGAAAAATTATCCAGTCTATAGGGTCTTAACTTCACATGGGTGGTGTTTAGTAGATAGGTATTGTGAAATAAAAAAGGCTGAGGAACGCAAATGTCGTTTCTCAGCCTTTTTTTGTTGTTATGCTGGGGACGATTCGTTTTTATCCAGATATTGTTCCCGTATTTGTCGTATTTCTTCTTCGTATTTGGTGAAGATATCTACGAGCTGTGGATCAAAGGCTTTGGCGCGTTCTGAAGCTATGTAGGAAACAACGCGATCCCGAGGCCATGCTTCTTTGTAACAACGCTTTGAGCAGAGTGCGTCGTACACGTCGGCCAGCATAGTCACTCGTGCAAAAATACTGATTCCGTCTTCACGCAATCCATTCGGGTACCCGTTCCCGTCCCACCTTTCATGATGCTGATGTGCAATTTCACATGCGATCTTTAATAACTCTCTACTGGAACCATCCAAAATATCTTTTCCGATGGAAGTGTGTGTTTTAATAATCTCAAATTCTTCTACAGTAAGCTTTCCGGGTTTATGCAGAATAGCTTCAGGAATCCCTATCTTTCCAACATCGTGCATAGGAGATGCGGCTTCGAGCAAGTCGAGGTCTTTTTCTTTCATTCCTATGTGGTTACCAATGAAACGAGATATTTTCGCGACCCGTTGCACGTGCCCGCCTGTCTCTTTTGATCGAGCCTCAATAACCTCGCCCAGAGTTGAAACAATAACTTTTTGTGTTTCTATCACTTCTTTATCCAGAATGATTATGCGTTCTTTGCTTTGGCGCAAAATGATTTGTTTTTGCAGGTTATTGTAGGTGAGAAAGAGTATGAGAGATAATATAAAAATGATTGCAAGTGCAGGAATGAGAGCTTTGTTGTGTTTAATAAAAAAAGATTCTGGCTTGTTGATAAGTGAGGCCTCGATAGGAAGTGTGTCGAGAGCAATGTTGAATTTTTTAAGGCGTTGGTAGTCATAAATACTTTTATGTACGTTCGCATCGAGTTGAAGAGGGATGACTGGCTGTCCTGCCAACAGGCGGATGATAGAAAAGGCAGCCTGTTTACCCAGACTGTCAGCGGAAAGGACTTTACCCCCGAGTACACCTGTTTCTAATTGAAAAGACCAGGATACGAGAATGGGAACTGATGAAATTTTTGCGAGCTCTTTTTCAATAGATCCCTGTGTGTAAAATTTATCGTCAGCAGTTTTGAAATGCGGGAGCAGATATATGATTTCGTGGGATTTTCTGGATTTTACGAAGACCTTAAGCTCTTCAAGAGTCATGACCGGAGTTAGTTTGAGATTGATTTGCTGAGGAAGTTTTGACGCAATGCTGCTGATTTCTTCAATCATGGAATGACATGTAGGACTTTCGTCTCCAATGATATGCACTATACGTATGTAGGGACGCATTCGGATGGCTTGACGGATTGTTCCGAGATGATCGGCTTTTTCTGCAATGATCGAGCGTATGTTGGAATCTGCGGAAGGTAGTTGCGCGTTATTAATGCCGCTTGCGACTACAGGAACATTCGGAAAAATATCAACGCCGTATGTTTGCATGAAACGTAAGGCATCGTTATCTGTAGCGATAATTCCGTCTGGCAACGTGAATGCATATTTATTTGCATACATGAGAGCTAATGAACTTAGATAGCTTGGGTCAGAAAAATTCTTACTATCCATAAATTCAAAGCGAAGCCGTGTGGCGGGTGATTGCCTCTTAAATGTATCTATGATCGCTTTGTTTGTGTTAACCGTCCATGTGTCGGTGGGAGAAAAAGAATGTATGATGAGAATAGTTTTTGGTGCACAGATAGGGATACTGTGTGCAGGAACTGCGCTGGATATAATACAATAGATAATAAGAAAGAGAGTTGCACAAAGTATTAAACAAAGTTGTGCAACCCGTTGTGAAAAAAAGATATGTATGGAAGGATTAATTTCCTCGATATCAATACGCATGAAATATTATTTCACGTCATGATCACAGAGGTAATTATTAGCTGTGTATTCTATGGCAGTAAAAAATGATATTTTTAACGAAAAGAGGTATTCATTACATTTATTAGAAGAAAGTAAAGAGCATGTTTTATGGATGCACTATTTTCTACAGTATGTTTTGAATACAGTATGATGAATATTGAAAAGAAGTAATGTTGAAAATATGTTGTAATGTAATAGTTCTATTTTTAGAGACAGATATATTTGGAAGAACTAAATATCAATAATTTGTCCGGTAATATCGCATTCAATAATGTCCAGATAAGATTGCGCAACATCTTTTACAGATACAGTGTTTTCTGCATGCATTCCCATTTTTTCCATTGTTTCCTGAATCCATCCGGGGCTGACAGCATTTATGCGTTGGTCTTTTCCTAATTCTAGGGCGGCTGCGTATACAAAGGAATTTATTGCTCCGCTGGCAAATGCGGCGCCAGCTGTCCCTGTGATTGGGTGTCTGGCTAAAATACCACTGGTAAGTGTGATAGAACCACGCGGTGGCAGGTAGTTGCGGGCTTCAAGAGCTATATGTATCTGACCGAGCATTTTGCTGCGGACGCTGTACATGAGTTTATCTTCATCCAGTTCAGTTAAGGGGGCAAATGAAGCATCACCAGCGGTAACGACTACATGGTCAAATGCTCCAATCCTTTTGAAAAACGTAGATACTGATGCGGGATCGGTCATGTCGATCGCAGGAGAAGTATGTCTTGAAGCTTCGATAACAATGAATTTAGGACGTGCGGCCTGCACAACATGCGATCCAATTAAGCCGCTAGCACCAATAACGATTACGCGTTGGGGCATAGCAATCTCTTTTCTTCTGTATTGTCAATGACTGTGCGGTTTCGTCCAGAATTTTTGCAGTGGTATAGCTGCTTGTCTGCCCGTGTAAGGACTGCGATGCTGTATTCATTATGTTGAGACATGGCACCGCCAAATGATGCAGTAACGCTGACTTTTTCACCATCGTGCATAAGCCACGCGTTTTGAACAATCTTACGTAATCGTTCTGCCATTCCGGTGAGATTTTCTATGGTTGTGTTGGGCACAAATACAACAAATTCTTCTCCGCCCCATCGGCATATGACATCAAGAAAGCGTAACGAGCTCATCAGCGTTTGTGCAACCATGTGGATGACTTGGTCTCCTATGTAGTGCCCGAACGTGTCATTTACAGCTTTAAAATCATCAATATCAATGAAGAGAACACCAAACGGGGCAAGGTTTTGCTCCATTGCGTGGTCAAGATTTCGCATGGTTATTTCGGCATAACGGCGATTGCCGATACCGGTGAGTTTGTCAGTTAAAACCTCTTTGCGAAGCAGTTCCATTTCTCGACGAATATTGAGTGACTCACTGTTCTCCGCAAAGACTTCTACTGCACCTACGATTTTCCCGCCGGAGTCAAGCATAGGTGATGCCTGAACCGTAACTGGGACTTTGTGTCCAAGCTTATGACGCATGAAGACGCTATGGTGTTTTTCTTTTCCGTCACACAGAGTCGCAGCAAGCGGGCAGCCCTTTTCACAGAGGGCACAGCCACTTTCATCTTCATGCCGTAGAAGATTTTCTGAACAAATTTTCCCCACCATTTCAGCTGCGGTGTATCCGCTAAGCCGTTCTGCTGCCTTATTCCAATACGTAATGCGACGTTCTGCATCTACAAAATAGATACCATCAGTCACTGAGTTGAGCAGAGTTTGATAAAACATTTGATCCATAAAGAAACTCCCCCGAAAAGAGTACAGCACGCACAACATATTCTCCCCGATAACTGGAATAGTGTTGCATTAGCTGGCAAAGCGCAAAGTAAGACCAGGCGTCTGTATGATCAGTGGCGAAGTAATCAACGAGATTCATTTTGCTGGAGTAAAGTAAGATACTTTGCGCAAACAAAAGAAATATATCTATACATACACTGTTTGTGTCGTAAAAACAACTGGTTGAGAGTGTTTCAGGTCTGTCTGTTTTTTTGGACAATGAAAGGTGGCTGCTTAATGTGATGATAATCAATTCTTGAGAATAATTAATATTTTTATATATAATCAGAAAAACACTGTTATCGTGGTGGGTTCGAAGGATTAGACAAAAGAGTTGCTCGCTTTTTATTCCTGTTACCCCATTGATACTGGCTGTAAGTACGACTTGTTTCGCCAGTAAAAGGAATAAAGCTTCGTCAGTGATAGATGAGTGACGGAGCGTAATTGTGCTCTTGTTGGACGGAAGGAATTAGAACAGTAAGGCTTAATGCTTTGCTGTTTTCTCTTTTATTATAACTGGTTTGGTAGGCTTTAGAGGCAGTGCATTACAAATAAAGCCGTGATATGGTCTCGAAAAATATAAGTAGGACGTGTGCTTATGGATTCACTTACTGTTCTCATATTCGGTTTGTCATTCAGTTTCAGTTTTATATTTGCTCTCGGTGGTATCGGGTCGGCTGCCGCGATTATTCCAGTACTCACATGGGTCGGTGTTCCCTTTAATATAGCGCGTCCGACAGGGTTATTCATCAACACGTTAAGCATGGGCGGCGCTACTTATTCTAATATTAAAGGTGGCAGGCTCGATTTTAAATTAGGTTTGCCGGTAATTGTGACTTCATTAGTTATGGCTCCCATAGGCGCGTGGAGCGGACACTTTTTTCCTACGCAATATATTCTGATTGCGCTTGTAGTTTTCCTGATGTTTGCATCATGCATGATGCTTTTCTTCAAGGGACTGAAGGGTGAAGTCGTTTATCGGGATGATCATCCGTTTGTAGGTCCTGCTTTTGTGGGTGTTCTTGCTGGCTTTTTTTCCGGCCTGCTTGGAGTAGGAGGCGGTGCGCTTATTTCTCCACTGTTGATTCTGCAGGGTTTCAATCCCAAAAAGATTGCTGCCATTACGGCGTTTGCCGTGCCTTTTTCTTCTCTAGCCGGATTTATTACATATGCTCTTATGGGCTCGGTTGCTTGGAAAATTTGGATAGTTGCGGGTGTTGCGGCATGTATTGGCGGGTATCTCGGAACAAGTGTTATGCATAAACGAATGCAGCCTTCCGCGGTAAAAAAATTCCTTGGTTGCATTCTCTTTCTTGTGGGACTTCGCATCCTTTTAGACATGATTTTCACATAGATAAAAATAGATGAGTAATAAAAAAAGAGACCATAGTTATGGTCTCTTTTTTTTGGGGATATCTGAGGGGATGTAGAAATAAGTGAACCTCCCCTGGTGAGGGGGAGGCACACAAAGAAGAGCGTTCTAATTCTAAAATTTTTTAGAAGGTACCAGCATGAATGGTGGTGCATGAAAGTAACCTGCGGAATAGTTACTTTGGTACCAGAACAAATTGATTGCTCAATCAATAAGTAGTTTTTTAAATTTTCATGCTCTCTGTGTCAATGTAAAAAAAAGAGAAAGTTACTAATAGTTTAATCAGATGACAGATTTTTTAAAATAAAGTTAATAAAATTAGATAGCTGTCTCTTGAAGAGGGAGTAGAAAGAAAATTGTTATTGTTCAAATTGAGCACAAAACAGGAAATTGGTTGGTCCAAGATATTTTTTTCATTAAAAAAAGATTGCACGAATAACTGTACAACAGATGCAGCTTAGTAAAATAAATTTACAGCTTGTTTTCTAATGATGTGCTTGAAAAAGGAAGCGTGAATGAAGAAAAAAGCAGAGAAGAAATACGATAATATTTAATATTTTTGATATCTTAATGTGTAAAATAGCATGAGATAAGCACGTGAGTGTTGAGTTTTTTTTTAGAAGTGGCTTCGCGAAAAATATATTAGTAGCTTCAAAAAAGTGAGCATAGGTGCTTGTAGTTATATCTAGCGCATTTTTAAATCGACAGATCACTCTTGTGATGTGTGGTGCTAAAGGACTTTGCTAAAATTTTACATCGTGATAATTCTTCCGGTTGATTGCTCAACCAACTGCGTTGAGCTTCAACTCTGTGGGCCCTTATGCAGGACGTTGCCGTTCTCTGCATGAATAGGGTGGTGGACTGTCATACTGCCTGCGCTCTGGTACAGCCAGGCAGTATGACAGAGAGTTAGACACATGTAGGTAGCGTTCCGTTGGCCTGGTCTCTACCTACACATACCTGAACTAGGACCTGTGATGGAATACTTGTCTTTTTTATTGGCGCTCTTGCCAATCGCGTGGCTTATCTTTTCGCTTGTTGTTCTCAAGCTCCCAGCACATAAAACTTGTACTGCAACCTTAGTTGTCACACTTGCGATCGCCGTATTCGGTAAATGGCAAATGCCTGCACTTGAAGCTGCTTCTGCTGCTGCAGAGGGCGGTGTATTGGCACTTTGGCCTATCATGATTGTTATCATCGCTGCTGTATTTACATACAATCTGTCTACACAGACTGGCAGCATGAACGTAATCACAAAAATGCTTTCCGGCATTACCACCGACCGCCGTTTGCTCGTGCTTATTGTCGCATGGGGCTTTGGCGGTTTTCTTGAAGGTGTAGCTGGCTATGGTACTGCCGTGGCTATTCCTGCAAGTATTCTTGCTGCTATGGGTTTTGCCCCAATGCATGCAGCCGTAATTTGTCTTGTAGCTAATACCGTACCGACTGCGTTTGGCGCAATCGGAATTCCCATTTCTACAATGGCAAGCGTAACCGGTATCCCTGTTGAGGTAGTAAGCTACCTTACAGCGTTCCAGCTTTCTACATTCATCGTTCTCATTACCTTTCTTGTTGTCGGCCTTGTAGATGGCTTTAAAGGTCTGAAAGGCGTTGTTGGTGCTTGTCTTGTTTCCGGGTTTAGCTTTGCTCTTCCGCAATTGTATGTAGCCAAGTATATGGGTGCAGAACTTCCATGTCTTGTTGGTAGTATCTGTAGTATGGCGGCAACCATTGCATACACCCGCATGGTACATCGCAGCACAGCTGCTGAAGCGGAAGAAGTTGTTACTGCAAAAAGTAAGTTCCTCGCGTGGGTTCCTTACATGCTTATTCTCACGTTTATCGTTCTTTGCAGTAACTTGTTTCCTGCGATTAAAGAAGTGGTTGGCTCCCTTAAGTCAGTTATCACTATTTATGGTGATAAGCCGTTTACTATTAAATGGGTTGCCACTCCGGGTGTCCTCATCATTCTCGCTACATATATCGGCGGTATGATTCAGGGTGTTTCTTTCGCAGAAATCACAAAAGTTCTGGCCAATACTGCAAAGCAGCTCACCAAGTCTGCTATTACAGTAGTGGCCATTGTCGCGCTTGCGAAGGTGATGTCCTACAGTGGTATGATTAATACCATTGCGTTAGTCATCGCCGAGTTAACCGGCTCCTTCTACCCATTCATCTCACCAATGGTGGGCGCGCTTGGTACCTTTGTCACTGGCTCCGATACATCTTCAAATGTGCTCTTCGGGCAATTGCAGATGCAGGTTGCAGCAAAGATCGGGGTAGATCAGGCCTGGCTGGTTTCAGCTTCCGCAGCTGGTGCCACAGCAGGTAAAATGATCTCTCCACAGTCTATTGCTATTGCAACAGCAGCAACCGGTATTACCGGTAGCGAAGGTCGTATTATGAATAAGACCATCGTTATTTGCTGTGGCTATGTGCTCATTTTAGGTACACTTGTGTACGGACTTATTCCGTACCTGCACGTAATCTACTAGATAATTCGCAGTGCGACGGAGGCGCTTTGCGCCTCCCCGCATTGAAAAAATCCTGCCTATTACGCATTCAGCAATGCTTTGCTGTTTTTGCCGTCGCTACAGTGTCTGTTCTGCAAAACCAAACTTTGAAAGCTGGTCGCACAGCACTTGCCGTGCAAGATACAAAACACCGAGCATGAGTAATCCGGAAACGAAAACGTTTGTCCGGAAGGCAAAAGAAACAACAAAACATACGGCTGTTACTGCAAGCTGAATTTGAGCAAATTTTTCTGGAACTGCACTATGGGATACAAGCAGCCATTGCGGCTTGGTTCCATATAAAAAGAGAGAAACCAGAAAAATTGCGCCTAGAATTCCAGCAGCTTTTAAATCCGCAAGCAGAACCGGAAATCCAGGTGTGCCTCCACTAAGCAATGCAGCGCTTAGTAAAATATACATATTAATCCCGACAATTACGGGATCTGGAATAGCTTTTTTTATCAGGAAAATACCAAGAGTGACCAACGCGGTGCCTGCTGCCACATAAAATGGCATCATCCAGCTGTCCGGTTGAGAAACATCAACATATCGAAAAGAAAATGCAAATACCTGAAGCGGTAGCAACTCGAGCAGAATCCGTAACCAGCGGTTCATAGCGTTTCCCCTTGGTACTGTGTGCTGAATCGTCCCTTGCGCATGACATCAAGCAAGTAAAAGTAAGGACGAGCAAACACGTTATGTACAATGCTGAGAATAAGTATTGCAGATTATTTTTTATGTTTACAAGTTCTATTTCTTAATTGTGCTTTCAAACAGTTTGGATTGGTGAGTTCCTGCAAAGCACATCTATTTTAAAATGTTAACTAAAATGAATTTTTTCATTTTCTTTGAGTAATTAAAGAAAATTGAAAGAACACATATCCATTTTGGACGTAAGTATTCACTCTGTGGAGCAGGCTATGCCTATTCTGCAGAGTGTTTTTTGTTGTTTTGCGCAACATGCTGGTATGGATGGTACTGAGAACATACATTACAAGGCCCTGTTATGCAGGGCCTTTCATGTATGAAGGAGGATGTTGGCAAGACCTGTCTGGTGGAATGGCCAGTCTGCCAGATTAAGCAAGCGCTATCTTACTTAATGTACTGAGCTACCTGTAAAACATTTGCGCCTACGGCATGGGCTTTGATGGAGAAAGCAGTGAGAAGAATTGCCATAGTGAGCAGTGTTGCGTGTTTTGCAGAGCCGCTAGTGTATTTTGAGTCGTCAACGTTGAAAAACAGATTCATTGTATTCCCTTTTGTTCCGCAAAAGAGGTTGAATAAAATTGTTTTGATTGAGCGACCAAACAATAACAAAAAGGCTAACGTTGTAAAGTGGTAAATCGGGTTTTTGAAGATTTTTGTTACAAGCCGCAAGGCTGTTGATGTTTGAGAGAAAAGCTTGCTGAAGACTAGCTGTGAAGTGGTAAGCTTGTTTGTGTCTATATGAGTGAATGGCTTTTTAGGTTCAAGGTTAGAAGTTTTTTCATTGGGAGCAAGTTTGTGGTTGGAAAATGAGGGGAAAGCGTAAAAACATTCTTTACGATATAGCAAATACGTTTTTTCTGTAATTTCAAGCTCTGCACTCTCATAAATAAGTTTCATGGGGTTATAAATTAAAGTGTTCGGCCATTTTTAGATATAAACTTTAAAAAAACAGGATGTTGTGTGTTTAGTGGGAAAGGGTGTTTGTTTAAAATTATTAATTACTTAGCTTGATCATCCAACAAAATAAGAGGGCTAATGCAATCATGAATTGTTCGAAGGTCAAGATATGAGCCAGCGCATACTAACACTTGGAGTGCGCGGATATTCAGCTTTATTATTCGGAGAGTAAGGTTCGTGAAAAACTCCTCAGTCGTCTTTTTAGTACTATTGTGGGGCGTTCTTATCCCATTGTTGGCAATATAAGCCAGTCTAAGTCTAAAGCGACTTAAAAAGAATAAAAACTGATGCATAAATGAATTGCTATTGAGTGTGGAAACAGGGTTTTTTTTATTAGTGCTTTAAAAACAGAGAGTTACGTTTTTGCATTTTTTTGGCACGCGAGATGCATTAGGGTGAGTGCTCCTAAAGAGTGCCAAAACCTTAGGCATGGGCCTGTGCTACCTTTTTGGAAGAACAGACGTCCCTCTGCATGAGTAATCTCATCGTTGCTATTGGGTGGTATGTAACCTGTCCCCAAGATTTAGTTCTCCTGCCAGTAACGACGCTATGGTTAAAAGGTAAACATAAAAGTGACTTCGGTCATTTTCTTAATTTAGGAGAGGCTTACTATGAGTGGTATATCAACGAATTCTGACGAAACTCCATCGCTAAAGAAATCTATTAAGCCATCTCAAGCATGGGCTCTTGCATTAGGGGCTATTCTTGGGTGGGGTGCATTTGTCCTGCCTGCATTGCGCTTTTTGCCTTCCGCAGGGCCACTGGCAGCTTGCATCGGATTTGTTTTAGGTGGAGGGATGTTATTCTTTGTAGCCATTAGTTATGGTAACATGGTGAGCAAGTATCCTGTAGCAGGAGGCGCATTTACTTTTGCTTACATCGGTTTCGGGCCGACTGCAGCGTTTATCTGTGGTTGGGCTCTCGTGCTTGGATACATCTGTATTATTGCGCTTAACGCAACTGCCCTCGCGTTACTATCGCGCTTTTTATTACCGGGTGTATTTGAAATCGGGTACCTGTATACTATTGTTGGTTGGAAAGTTTACGCAGGTGAATTGGCAATGCTTATTGCTATTCTCGCTGGCTGTGGCTTTTTGAACTACTGTGGTGCCGATCTTGTAGGTAAGATACAAGTTTTCTTAGCATTTGCTTTGGTTTCTGGAGTATTTGCCCTCTTCGCAGGTTCCTGCCTGACGGAGACTGCATCTATTTCAAACCTGTTTCCGTTATACGCGGAAAATAAAGGGCCAATCGCTAGCGTTATGGCGATTACAGCTATTGCACCTTGGCTGTATGTTGGCTTTGATACCATTCCACAAGCGGCAGAAGAGTTTGACTTTCCACATAAAGACGCTCAGCGCTTGATGCTTTCAGCAATTACATGGGGTGTACTTTTGTACGCACTGGTAACGATTGCTGTAGCAGTTGTTATGCCGTATCCGGAGTTGCTTGGCATGGACGTGCCATGGGCAACCGGAACAATCGCAAAAATTAGCCTTGGTAATGCAGGTAGTGTGATTTTGGCTACTGCCGTATCCGCTGCAATCTTTACCGGTATTAACGGCTTCTTTATTGCTTCTTCCCGTCTGCTTTTCAGTATGGGACGTGCAAAAGTGCTTCCAGCATGGTTTGCACAGATCCATCCTAAGCATCAGACTCCGCACAATGCTATTTTATTCGTACTTGTTATCGCAATTTCTGCGCCATTCTTCGGTCGTGAAGTACTCAACTGGGTTGTAGACATGTCTGCAATCGGAACAGTAGTGGCGTATCTCTACTCCTGTCTCGCAGCGTATAAATATATGGCTGCACACCCATTTGATGAAGGCTCCAAAAAAGGTAAAATTTGTGCAGCACTCGGATCATTAAGTTCTGTGATCTGCCTCTGTCTTCTTACCATTCCAGGTTCACCTGGTGCAATCGGTTCTGAATCTTGGATGGCATTGTTAGTTTGGTGTGGCCTTGGCTTCATCTTCTACAAAACAAAAATTGGTGACTTTACATCAATGAGCCGCAAAGAACAGACAGAATTGATTTTGGGTTGCTCATCTCGTCCGGTATTTTTTAAATAGACACTGATACTTGTTAGCTCCATGTGCAAGGAGCTCTACGTAACAGAACGCTCTTTGGTTTTATTCAGCAGCATAATAGAAATATTATGCTGCTGTTTTTTTATGGAGTTGAAAAAAAGAACGACCATAGCTTTTTGATTCATTCTACTTCCTTTCTCTTTTTCCATTCCATTCTCATGTGTTCTCCATGAGCAATATCGTTCAATATTCACGTCACACTATTGTGTATGATTTCTCCTTATTCTTTAAGGAGGGTTTTACGTGTCCATTTATCTTTCTATGGTGGCTTTCACGTTGGTGGGGGCAATTTCACCGGGGCCGGTTAATGTTATTGCTGCAAGTTCCGGAGCCAGAGCAGGGTACAAAAAAACCACGCCGTATGTTTTTGGAGCCAGTGTTTCGTACACTCTTGTTGTTGTAATTAGTGGTGTAAGTCTTGAACAGGTAGCTTTTGTTGTGCCACAGATTACTTGGCTTCTTAAAATTTTGGGTGCAATATTTTTGCTTTTCGTGGCGTACAAGATAGCGATGTCAAAAGGATTTGCATCAGCTCAAAATGGTGAAGGTGTCTCGCTCCCGGGATTTTGGGAAGGGGCGTTGGTGCAGGTGCTTAATCCTAAAGCATGGCTTGTTGCAATGTCCGGTGTAAGTTTGTTTACGCTTGGGCGAAACCCTGCCATGATGTATCTCATCAATTTTAGTATTACT
The DNA here is from genome assembly GCF_009914765.1 of Halodesulfovibrio sp. MK-HDV. NCBI lineage: Bacteria > Pseudomonadati > Thermodesulfobacteriota > Desulfovibrionia > Desulfovibrionales > Desulfovibrionaceae > Halodesulfovibrio > Halodesulfovibrio sp. MK-HDV. The sequence continues at coordinate 14,160 of NZ_WYDS01000003.1, forward strand.
TCTTTTGTGATGTGTTTTGCCGGTGTCTCGGTATGGGGCGCATTGGGCAGCTATATAAGACAATTTCTGGCGACTCCAAAGCGGCAGATTGGCTTTAACTACACAATGGGAACCCTGCTTAGTGTGACGGTTCTATACATGCTGGCGGGATAACGGAGCAAGAATGAAGCAGGACAGCACAGTTTTTTTGCGTAAATGCAAAGGGTTGCCGTTTGTTGAAGTACGGACGGCGCTGAACTCTGCTGTCTGCTATCATGCTCATTCGCATGATGAGTTTTCATTCGGCGTGATTGATAATGGTACCGCGAGGTACCAGAACTTGAAGACAACTAACCGGATCTATAAATTGGATACGGTAACGATTAATCCGGGCGATATTCATTCGTGCAATCCGGATTCAGAATCGTGGTCATACAGGATGTTGTTTGTCGATGCAGGTTGGATAGGGGCTGCGCAGGAAGAAACTTTCGACATGTATAGTGCCGATTATAACGGTTTCCTAAGAGCGCATAAGACAGACCACGGGCTCTATTCTTGTTTCGAGGTGCTGTATAATGCATTGATGCAGGGTACGAATCCGTTGGCTTCGGAAAGTTTTTTGCTGCAATACATTGTTCGTAACTTCGATCGGGAAGAGAATGCGGGGGACGTATGTCGCAAAATGTCTTCTTCTGTTGTCGGCAGGGTGCGAGAAAGGTTGTTCGATCAGCTCGAAACAAATCATTCGTTACATGATTTAGCGTTGGATGCAGGTTTAAGTCGCTATCATCTCATTAGAAAATTTAAATCGGTCTACGGGCTTTCTCCGCATGCCTTACAGATTGATGAACGCATAAAACGTGCAAAAGAATTGCTTAAGCAGGGCACAACCATTGCTGAAGCTTCCACCCAGCTTGGTTTTGCAGACCAGGCTCATTTCCAGCGTAATTTCAAAAAACGCTTGGCCATCACACCAAAACAGTACCAGTCTTTCTTTATATAGTTTGCCGTGCCCGCATGTAACTGGCATTATGAAACGGTTTCATACGGCACAAAGCAAAAAAAAAATTAAAATAACATAAAAATTCAATAAAATTGACAAATTACATCGGTTACAGCGTTGTTTTTTACATTTTGTGCGTTGAATGTAAAACCGTTTACATTGTGCGCCTATATGTGTCTAAAAGTGTTGTCAGTAAAGGCTTTACGAAGATTGTTCCAAGTCGTGAACACTCCACTATTGTAAGACCGTTTACATTATTTTGTGTTGTAAAAGTTTTCAAAAATGCCCTATAAATTTCTCTAGAACTATTCTTTTCAAGCGACCTAAGTCATGTATCAGTAGAAGTTCATTTGAGTGTGTGCAGTTAGCAATTCCAATGATGAAGAAGCTACGTATGGCATAGGTGCCGAGGTAAAACGTCTTCGCCCATTCGTTTTACAGTGATGTTGCAGAATGCAAAGAGGCAACACCCGTCTCGGTATGAAAGTAACCATTTAGCACAAGTAAAAGAACACCATGATTAAAATCGGTATTAACGGCTTTGGCCGCATAGGCCGCCTTGTTTTCAGGGCTGCTACACAGCGTAATGATATTGAAGTTGTTGGTATTAACGACCTTATAGACGTTGATTACATCGCGTACCTCCTTAAATATGACTCCACTCACGGTCGTTTCGACGGCACAGTAGAAGTGGAAAATGGTCACCTTGTTGTTAACGGCAAAACAATCCGCGTATCTTGCGAATGCTGTCCGGACAAACTTGCATGGGACGAAATCGGTGCTGAGTACGTAGTAGAGTCTACAGGATTCTTCCTTACTGACGAAGCTGCCCGTGGTCACATTAGAGCTGGTGCTAAAAAAGTTATTTTGTCTGCACCGTCCAAAGATGCGACTCCAATGTTTGTTATGGGTGTTAACCACAAAGAATACGCAGGTCAGGACATCGTTTCCAACGCTTCCTGTACTACTAACTGCCTTGCTCCGCTTGCGCATGTTGTACATAACGCATTCGGTATCGTGGAAGGTCTTATGACCACTGTACACGCAACCACAGCTACTCAGAAGACCGTTGACGGCCCTTCTTGTAAAGACTGGCGTGGCGGACGTGGCGCAGCTCAGAACATCATCCCTAGCTCAACCGGTGCTGCTAAAGCAGTAGGCAAGGTTATTCCTTCCCTTAACGGTAAGCTCACCGGTATGGCGTTCCGCGTTCCTACTCCGGATGTTTCTGTAGTCGACCTTACCTGTCGTCTTGAAAAGTCTGCTACCTACGAAGAAATTAAAGCTGTTCTTAAAGAAGCTTCCGAAAATGAGCTTAAAGGCGTGCTTGCGTACACAGAAGATGCTGTAGTTTCCACCGACTTTGTCGGCGAATCTTGCACCTCTATTTTTGACGCACAAGCTGGTATTGCTCTTAATGATAATTTTGTTAAGCTTGTGGCATGGTACGACAACGAATGGGGTTACTCCTGTAAAGTTCTCGACCTGCTTGCACACGTAGCTGCAAACTAGTTCCAGAATGAAGTTTACACTGCGGCTTACCATGTATTAGGTAAGCGCAGTGATTTTGTGCTGGGAGTTTTTACAACAAAAATTATCACACCTTACGAGGCATAAACATATGAACAAACTTTTTATTAACGATCTCAATTGCGAAGAGAAAACTGTAATCGTACGTGTAGACTTCAACGTGCCTCTTAAAGATGGCGCTGTTGATAATGACAAGCGAATCCGTGCAGCTCTTCCAACCATCACTCACTTGGTAGATGAGGGCGCAAAAGTTATTCTTATGTCTCACCTTGGACGTCCTAAGGGACAGCGTGTTGAGGCATTAAGTCTTAAACCTGTTGCGGAACGTCTTGCAGAGCTTTTGGGAAAACCTGTTGCGTTTGCAGATGACTGCATTGGTGACGTGGCTAAAAAAGCTGTAGCTAAGCTTGCAGCCGGTGAAGTACTTCTTCTTGAGAACCTTCGTTTCCACAAAGCTGAAACTGACAACGATCCAGAATTTGCAAAACAGCTTGCTGAGCTTGCAGAACTGTACGTTAACGACGCGTTCGGCACCGCGCATCGCGCACATGCTTCCACCGAAGGTATTACACATTACATGGACACCTGTGCATGTGGTTACCTGCTTAAAAAGGAACTCGACTTCCTCGGTAGTGCACTTGCAGAACCTAAGCGTCCATTTACCGCTATCATCGGCGGTGCAAAAATTTCCGGTAAAATTGACGTAATTAAAGCGCTTTTGCCAAAAGTAGATAACTTGATTATCGGCGGCGGCATGGCGTGTACGTTCCTTAAAGCCAAGGGATGCGAAATCGGTAATTCTCTTTGTGAAGAAGATAAATTGCCACTCGCAAAAGAACTTCTTGAACTTGGCGAAGACAAAATTCTTCTCCCTACAGATTACCTTGTAACCGACAAGCTTGATTTTGATGCACGCGAGATCGGCAGCGAAGCCATCGTAGCAGAAGATGCCATTACTGAAGGTCTTATGGCTGTGGACATTGGTCCTGACACCATGGAGACTTTCAAAAACATCATCGAAAAATCCGGCACTGTTGTTTGGAACGGCCCGATGGGTGTATTTGAAATTGATGCCTCTGCCAAAGGTACTTTTGCTGTGGCAGAAGCTCTTGCAGAAGCAACAACAAAGGGCAGCATCACCGTTATCGGTGGTGGTGACTCAGCATCTGCTATTGAGAAAGCTGGTCTTTCTGAAGCAGTTTCCCACGTTTCTACAGGCGGCGGTGCTTCCCTCGAATTTCTCGAAGGAAAAACTCTTCCGGGTGTAGAAGCTCTTACCGAAGCATAGTTCACAAAGTTCGAGCATAGTTCACAAAGTTGGAGCCTAGTTCATAAAGTTGGAGCCTAGTTCATAAAGCTGGAGATAACGCACGGCAGTGCTGTTTCCGGCAAAAGAACGGCTAGTTTAGTAAAAGATAAAGCGGCATGTTGAATATTCAACATGCCGCTTTTTTTATTTCATCTCCATTGATATTCCAGCGCGTTGTCAAAGAAAAATAAAATGTAGAAAAAAGTTTGCGTCTTTTTGACTTGCGAATCGTCTACCTTTTCGAACTGTCTGCATAGAGCAGGCAGCAATTGGAGCAGTAACCCTGCTCGTTTCATAAAAGGAGAGGCGTATGAATATTACTATTGATGGAATTCAGGTAGAGTTTTCGGCTGAAGATACAAATATTGTGGAAGTAGCAGGCAGGAGCGACATTTGCATTCCGGCACCGTGTTACCTTGCCAATCGTAAACACGGTTGCTGTAAGGTGTGTGTGATCGAAGTAAACGGCGAAGAAAAGTATGCTTGTGTAACGAAACCGCAGGAAGGGATGCAGATTGTTTTTGATCGCGATGATCTGAATACTCTGCGTAAAGAGCGTATTGTTGCATACAGTAAAGCAAAGAATGATCCTTCGTTACGTTGTGAATGTGACTGTGCTGAAGTTGATGACCGTTCTTCGGAGTTACGTTGCTGCTAAGATAGAAGTGGCAACGTCGGCTAAAGATATTCTTGGAGCGTAATCCGTCATTTTGACAACAGGCGCAACAGCCTTACTTTGTATCGCATAGAAACAGAGCTAGAGTTCGGGTTTGATTCTGAGCCAGAAAAGCGTGTCGGAGAATATATGGAACAGTTAGAAGCAATGTGGCTGGAGCATCAGGATAGCCTGTTAGGGTTTATTAAAAAGCGTGTCGGTAGCAAAGAAACTGCTGAAGATATGCTGCATGACGTCTTTTTGAAATTTCATGCTCATTTTGCAACTATCACAGATCATACAAGGATTCGTAGCTGGCTGTTTCAGGTAACCCGTAACGTGATTATTGATCACTATCGTACCCGCACATTTACCGTTGCCTTGCCGGAATATCTGGAAGCTGAATCTGCCTCTAAAGAAGAAAAAGTGCAGCAGGCACTCTCCACCTGCGTGGAGAAAATGGTGCTTCGGTTGCCGAGAAAATATCGTGTTGCTGTACAACTTGCAGATTTGGAAGGGCAGCCGCAGCTGGATGTCGCAAGTCTGGAAAACATTTCTCTTTCCGGTGCAAAATCTAGAGTTCAGCGTGGACGTAAGCTTTTGCGGGATATGATGTTTGACTGTTGTTCTTTTGAAGTGGACAGGGAAAGTCAGGTTGTAGACTGGAGTCCGCGCCACAAGACCTGTAAGTATTGTTGATAAGTACTGCCATACAAATCAAAAAAAGCCCTGCTGGTGTGAATACCGGCAGGGCTTTTTTGTGGCAACAATGATGGCGTTATTCTCTTCTACCAAAAGTAGAAACAGGGAAGGATTTTTGATGTGGCTGCATTGCGGAGCCGAGCCAGTGAATGGTCTGCCCGAGGTTTTCCATGTTCGCCATGGCTTCCGCATCTTTTCTTACATCACCCGGTGCAAGGCCGACACCGATGTTCCAGTAGATTGAACCGGGAACGATCATCTGTGACATGAGGTACATGTGATTGATGCTGTCAAAAGCGTGGGTCGCGCCGCCACGTCGAACCGCAACAACTGCTGCACCAATTTTTCCGGCTAAGGCTCGACCGTTGGCGATGGCAACTAAGCCTGCACGGTCAATAAGACCTTTCAGTTCGGCGGAAACATCAGTGAAATATGTTGGGGTACCAAGAATAATCGCGTCTGCACGAAGGATTTTTTCAAACAAGTCGTTGAAAATATCATTTTTGACTATGCAGGAATTATCCTTGGTCTCAAAACATTTGTAGCACGCAATACAGCCTCTAAGTTTTTTACCGCCAACTTGAACAAGTTCTGTTTCCCAGCCATTTGCGGCTAAAGGAGCCAGTGTTTCCTGTAATAAAATTTCGGTATTGCCGCCTTTACGCGGACTGCCGTTAATGGCGAGTACGTACATGGAATATATCCTTATTAGTGTTTGTATGATGGCTTATTAGATATCCAGCCTCGACAATTAGAAGATGATGGCTAGATTGAGAGATAGTGACATATTTTTGAGAATGTACAAGTACGGTTTTTTTTGTGCCTAAGTATCATGCAGGGTACCGTTGGAGATAAAATGATTCGAAGATGTGACGTAAAAGAGGTGGGCGGTAAGAGCTATAGGTGCTTTTTCGAGCTGACCATGCAGGTTATCGGTGGAAAATGGAAACCTGTCATTTTGTATCATTTATCACAGGAAAAAGTGCTGCGCTTCGGTGCTCTGAAAAAATCGCTATACGGCATAACGCAAAGGATGCTTACAAAGCAATTGCGGGAGCTGGAGGCTGATAGAATTGTTACGCGTACGGTCTTTAATGAGGTTCCGCCCAAAGTGGAGTATTCTCTCACTGAGTTAGGCGAGTCACTGATTCCCATTTTTCTGGAAATGAAGAAATGGGGCATCCGTTATGAGGAATGTATCGCGGGTGAAGTTATTACGGGTGATACCTACGAGTCTGTAGATGATCCGGAATAGTACAAACTAACGATGGAAATGAAAAAGGCAGATTGATGTATTCAATCTGCCTTTTTTTATGCGGGTCGTATGGCCTGCTTTGATTCCAGCCGGAATGTGAGCATATAGTAGATGATGAGTAAGGCAAGGAAGGGAACTGTTTCCGAAAGCAGTTTGCTTTCCGGATAGCTATACGCGAGTCCAAATGCTCCGATGGTTAGCAGAGTCATAAAACTTTCGTATAATCGTACGCGTGCGCTTTGGCGCAGTTGTACTGGAAACCAGCTGGAAAACAGAAGCGCAAAAATGCCAATTCCCATTATCCACATGAGCATGGCAGCGGATTGCATTGAACTGTACAAGTTCATCAGCCATGCTTGATTAGTAACAATTCCCACGGCACCGGATATTAAATAGCAATTGATTCCAAGAAAGATTTTGTTTTGGAATCCATGGGTAAAGACGTTGAAACTGATACACCCGATAGCCGCAAGTGCGCTGATGCCATATGTCAGTAGCCAGTAGTTTTCACTTGATGGATTACTGTTACGCATGATTATTAGAAATGTTGCAAGTGGTATAACTTCAAAGAATCGTCCCATGATGATTACTCCACGCTTTTGTTATTGTCAGGGTACTCTTGAGAGGTCTTTTATTGCCTTGCTACCGTGTGCAGCCCTTTTGCAATTTCCTGACTTAGAGTTTCCAGCGCATCGCTTTGTGTTTGAACATATGCGCTCATGTCTGAACCGGCGACTGGGAATGTCTGAACAAAGTGGCGTGTAAGTAACGATCTGTCTGTGTTTACATCCACAATCTGCCATATGGTATCCAGCGTTACATTCATGCCCGCTTTGCCTTCAAAACGGCGGACCGTGACATATACCTGATATTTTGGTCGTTGTGCCCGTTCCCACGGATACACGGAAACTTTTGGCGTTTGGAGAAGGCTTGAAATGTTTTCCGCGAGAGTTTCTTCCACCTGTGTTTTGAAGGAATCACCCCAGCGTTGGTATTCGTGGATGGTGATGCTGTTTTGGCCTGTGGTCGTCACAATCTGGGAACGATCAAGATGTCCTGGAACAGTAACAGGCCCCACGCCGACACTAATGTCATTGAGTGGCTGAATCTGTGAGGTCATCTGATTTGAGCTTGTGAGAATGTAGTATGATGAAGGCGGAGACATTGTTCCGCAACCTGTCAAAACGATACACAGACCCGCCAGCAGCAGGGCGTTTGATACGGTTCTACGCATTATTTTCTCTCTTTTCCTCGAAGTAATGATTCAGGATGGCGTTCCAGTTGGTCGGCAAGCGAACGAACGGCTCGGGCAGCTTCACTCATTTCACGCATGGCTCGTTGTAATTCTACTATCGTTGCAGAGTCTTTAGATAACAGGTTGTTTGCCCCTTCCATTGTTTCGCGGGTCTCCTGGAATGCGAGGCGGAGTTCGTTGGAATCTGCAAGTTTTTCTAATTTTTCACTTGCCTTTTTAATGCTCTGCAATGTTTCTACAGCATTGTTCCCAATTTTTTCCATTGGAATTTTTTGTAGTTTTTCAAACAGGGCAGACATGTTGCTTGTAAGTTCTTCAATTGGTGTCGGCGTTGTTGGAATTTCGAGTACGCCACCATCCGAAACAATTTTTGCCGGTTCAACTGCTTTAAAGAAGTCCAAAGCAACGTAGAGTTTTCCTGTGAGCAGGTTGCCTGTGCGAACCTGTCCGCGCATGCCTTGCTTAACAAGCAGTTCCAGCATGGAGTCTGTATCAGCTTCCCCTGTCTGGGATGCAATACGTGCTAAGCGCTCTTTTTCAACTTCGATGCGAACGGGAACCAGAACTTCTTTACTTTTCCAATCGAATTCGATGCCTATGTCGGCAACGCGTCCCACTGGAAATCCTTTAAATTCGACAGGAGCACCGATTGAAAGTCCACGAACAGACTGAGCGAACTTGAGGATGTAGTATTCCTTTTGAACGAACTGTTCTTTCATGGCTGCATCCCGCGTCGGGAACAGTTGGAACATATCGCCGGCATCAGCAATCGGTGTGCCCTTGATATGCTCAGGGTTCGTTAGAGAAATGCCGCCAATAAGTAAGCTTACTAGAGATTCTGTATCAAAACGGATGCCGTCTGCATCCATTTCCAAATCCATACCGGATGCCAGCCAGAAGCGGGAAGAGTCTTTTACGTAGTCGTCATACGGCGCATCGACAAAGACTGTAATGTTCACGCCTTCGCCAGTGTTCTGTAACCCGTATCCAACAACCTGCCCGATTTTAATGCCTCGGTAATAGATAGGGGAACCGTAGTCGAGAGAGCCGAGGTCGCGAGCTTTAAGCGTAAAGAGCTTTCCGGGGGTATCTTCTGTGACGACTGGCGGGATCTCAAGTCCTATGAATTCAGATTGAGAATCACCATCTTTTCCCGGATCAACCGCTATATATGCACCGGAGAGGAGCGTTCCCAGCCCTGTAACTGTTCCGCCGCTTAATCTTGGACGGACAACCCAGAAGCGGGTCTGATCATTTATATAGTCATCAGCTCTTTTTACGAGCGAAACAGTAACTTCAACGTGTTCAAAATCTTCGGTAAGTTTAACAGCTTCAACCTTGCCGATTTCAACGTCTTTATATTTAACTTTAGTTTTTCCAGCTTCAAGTCCATCCGCAGATGCAAATGTGATGGTAACTGTAGGGCCTTTTTCCATTATCGATGTGTAGACAAGACCCATGCCGATGATCATGGCAATAAGTGGAACAATCCAGATTAAAGAAAAGCTTTTTTTCTTGCAGACTGAGGCTTGCGGCAGAGTTTCGGGCGATGATGGAGCAGTGGTTTCTTCTGACATTTAATCTTCCTTCTGATCCCAGATAAGTCTGGGGTCAAAGCTTTCTGCTGCGAACATGGTGATAACCACAACAGCAGCAAAATATACAGCACCCGGCCCTGCCTGAATGGCAGCAAACGGGTCTAACTGAACCAGCGCAACAAGCACTGTTACCACATACACATCAACCATAGACCAACGGCCGACAGCTTCTGTTAATCGGTACATTCTAGTGCGGGTTACCGGTTTCCATTGATGTTGAAATTTTACAGATATAAGCAAATATACCAGCGTGATGAGTTTTAAAAGTGGAATAAAAATGCTGGCAATAAAGATGACGAGTGCAATATGCCATGATCCTGAGAACATGAAATATACGACACCGCTCATAATGGTATCTGCCTGTGTGCTACCGAATACCTGCGTTACTGTTATGGGCAGCAGGTTGGCAGGCAGGTATAAAAGTATGGCAGCAACGACTAGAGCCGTTGTCCGTTGAAGACTGTTAGGTTTGCGCAGATGCAGACTGGATCCGCAGCGGGGGCAGGCTGCATGGTGTGCTTCAGGTATGCCGCATACAAGTGAACAGCTGTGACACGTGGCAGGCTGAGTGCATGATTCAGGCTCTTTTTCTGAAGAGTTTATAGGGAGCCTTTTCCATATGTCATAGGGGTTTAATCCTGAAAAAGCAGTAATGATAACAAGGATTAGTGCCGTATACGCCCACATTGCAGTACCGGGGATAATGGTAGCCATTTTCCCGAGCTTGATCATGGAGACCAGAATACCCAGTAAAAACACTTCCATCATGCTCCATGGCATAAGGTGTCGGACGGTTCTAAAAATTTTTCCAGTGCGTGGTGCCAGCTGTCCGAATTGAATAGGAGTGAGTATGAAAATAAGCGCAATTAATTGAAGCAGCGGCACGAGAATACTTGTGAACAGAACAAGGGCGGATAGTCCCTGCATTCCGTTGGTAAATAACCAGATAACACCGGTGACAAGGGTAGTTTCCTGTATTCTTCCTTCCACTTGCATGGAAATAAATGGATACGCATTGGCAATGGCAAACAGAATGAGACCGGCAATAGAAAGCGCTAATGTGCGCTGGGTAGTATCTTTGGTTTTTTGAAAAAGTACAGACCCGCAACGAGTACAGATTGCTTTTGTCCCTTCCGGCATTTCGGGGAGTGTTTGCGTTAATCCGCAATCGTGGCAAGTCGTTGATAGTTGGGTAGTTATGTCCATGTGAGGTGAATAGTATTCCTTACAATTTCGAGGTATTATGCGATGTGGTTAGTTGTGTAAAAGTGATCGCATACTCAATACCGTAGTAGTGTTTTCGTTGGTTTTTCTCAGTAACGCTTACCTGATGCAAGAGGTCACGGCAATACAGAAAATATTCTATAGATATTGGATGATTAAGCATGGGATATGAAAGTTGTTGTGTAGTACAACTCCATGGGAAAGAAATGTGATTTGAATGGTCGGATATTCTAATCACATTTTGATGAGATAAGGCTACCGGTTACGCATAACGAAAGGTAGCTGGAGTTTTACAATCTATTTGGAGCAGAATTTTATTCAAATAATGCGACACAGCAATAAACTAATAGATGACACAAGTATCTTTTAGAATACGTTATGGTAGACTGTGTAAATTAGAATGATCAATGGTTCAAGTTGCTTAAAAAGCTTTTTGAAAAACGTGTTATAGAAATTATGATGCATAGGATGGTTTGACAGCCTGTGTATGTGTAGGTATCGAACAGGTTAGTTCAACACGTAACTAAAGGAGTTTTTGTGTTTACAGGTACGATGGATAATGTATTTCTGGCTGTTGATTAGAAACAAGCCGGTTACATACTGAATCGTCATGCTCTGGTTTATGCGGGGCAACGTAACAGAACATAGCATTATGCTATGCCCGTGCATCTGTTCAGATGTACGTCTTAAGGCTTGCTTTCTCATCAGCAGCCACTCTCCACTACGATAATAATCACATATGTGGAGTCTTTTGTTGTGTCTAACAACGACCGCTAACGACTTCTCATTCCTATTATATGCACAACTCTCGGTTGGCTGCGATTTTACGGCACAGTATTGTTCCTAGTCTGTAGTCATATGCCGTGGCTAAGCGTAAGCTTGAACCGGTGAAACGATTGAATAAGTCGAGGTTGTGTTTCCTTACCGATGAGAAAACAATGAATAAAAAAAGTAGTGTTGAGAACAACATCGATTGTTCCATGTCAAACTTAGTCCTTTTAGGTTGGAATGAATTTTTTCAGGCTTCTTACGACGGGTTAGAAAATCCTTCGGGAAATCCCGTAAGAGTGAGCGGCGTGAGGAAAAATTCGTTTCTTGTCACGAATGGGCAAGAAGAATGGCTCACCACAATATCCGGTAGGTTATTGTATCAAAATCAGGGTCTGTTTCCGGCCGTTGGCGACTGGGTTCTGGTTAATGACCTCGTGATTACTGAAGTACTACCGCGTGAAAAAACGTTATCCCGTGGTGCTTCTGGCGGGCGTGGAAAGCATGCAGATACCGCAAAGCAACAGCAGGTTATTGCGGCTAATCTTGATTCTGTATTCATCGTGTGCGGGCTGGATCGGGATTTTAATTTACGCCGAATAGAAAGGTACATAACCCTTGTTTTTAACTGCGGTTTAACCCCTGTTGTAGTGCTTACAAAGGCTGATACGCACGAAGCACCGGAAAGCTTTATGTACGAGGTAGAAGCCGTGGCTTTCGGTGTATCTGTCCACTTGCTTGGATTTCAAGACGATTCGGGATTGAATGAGATTAAAGCGTACTTTGCTGACAGCTCAAAAACAGCAGCAATGATCGGCTCATCCGGTGCCGGAAAATCTACGTTACTGAACCGTCTTGCAGGAAAAGACCTTCAACGGACCGGTGCGATAAGCACAGCCGTCGTGAAAGGAAAGCACACAACGACAGAACGCGATCTGATCATCTTTCCGGATGGGGGGATGATTATAGATAATCCGGGTATCAGAGAAATTGCATTCTGGGATGCAGGCGACGGCGTATCAATGTCATTCACAGACATTGAAGGATTAGCCGTTAGGTGCAAATTTCAGGATTGTTCCCATACTTCGGAGCCTGGATGTAATGTACTGGCAGCGATTGCAACGGGAGATGTTAAAAAGGAGCGTCTTGTCAGTTACCATAAGATGATGCGTGAATTATCTTACGTGGCTGAAAGGCAACACAAGAGCGCGGATCGGCTGGAAAAAGAGCGCTGGAAGGATATTGCAATTTATGCAAAATCGCTAAAGAAAAATAAATAGCTAGTGAATAGATAAAACAAAACGGCAAGTTAGTGTGAGTGCTAGCTTGCCGTTTTTTTATCCATATTATTTTAGCAACATGAACTGTTGTCTTTCATGTTCCAGTGTTTTGCCAGCCCTGCTTGAGACGTTTCGCGATACCCGCATTTTAGGTCGTGGCCTGTCTCATTCATGGTCTGCACTACTTGATCAAAGCTGATGTGGTGTTCACCGTTCGTAAACAGGGTGTACTCCGCAGCGTTGATGGCTCGGATTGCAGAGACAGCATTGCGTTCGATGCACGGCACCTGAACGTAGCCGCACACAGGATCGCAAGTCATGCCAAGGTGATGCTCAAGCGCCATTTCGGCTGCGTAGTCGATTTGAGGAAGGGTTCCACCAAACAGAAATGCCGTCATAGCTCCTGCCATGGCGCACGCTGTGCCTATTTCCCCCTGACAGCCCACTTCGGCTCCAGATATTGAGGCATTTTCTTTAACCAGATTGCCGATGAGACCACCAACAGCGAGGGCGTGTAAAATTTCTTGTTCGCCAAGGTTGTAATCTTCCTGCAATGACCGCAACACTGCGGGAACAAGTCCAGCTGAACCACATGTGGGGGCTGTGACAACTGTTCCGCCAGAGGCATTTTCTTCGGATACAGCTAAGGCATAGGCAAAAGTGTTGCCAGTGCTGCGCAGGCGTTTTGTCTGGGTACGTGCTTTTTTGAAAAAGGCACTGGCTTTACGAGGGTAGCGCAAGGTTCCAGGAAGTACGCCCGTGCCTTTAAGTCCACGTTCAATGGAATCCTTCATAGTCTGCCATAGTTCTGCAAGGAACGACCATATTTCTGAACCTTCCTGCCTTTCTACATACTGCCAAAGTTCTATATCTTCTTCCCGACAGTACTCTGTAATCGCAGTGAGTGTTGTGTGCGGGTAAAAGGGCTTCGTGCCTCTTGTCGCGGAGTCAGCTTCGGCTATGGTACCACCGCCAACGCTGTACACTTCCCACGAAGCTTCCAGATTATCTTCTTTATTTAAGGCTTCGAATACCATCCCGTTGGTGTGAAATGGTCTGACTTCATTTGGTTTCCAGATAATTTCGGTGCGTTTTGCCCCTAAGGTATTCTCGATTATCCAGTCAGTTAGGTGGCCTTTGCCCGTTGCAGCCAGACTGCCAAGCAGAGTTACTCTGTACCGAGTGGCAGCAGGTGTGCGTTCCATAAATTGCTTGGCAGCTTTTTGTGGACCCATGGTGTGGCTGCTGGATGGACCGTTACCCACTTTGTAAAGTTCTTGAAGGGAATCCATGTTATCTCCGTATAATAAAAGAGGCTGTCCGGCTCCGAGTGACCGTAAGCCGAACAGCCTCTAGTGCTGTGTGTGAGGGATGCGTTCTATATCGCTCACTAGCTCGGGGTTATACCTGCTGCATGACCTCTTCAAAGATCTCTGCAAAGAAGGTTGCTCCCACGAGGATGATATCATCATTGAAATCATATTTACTGTTGTGGATAACGGCTGAGTCCTTACCGTTACCAATCCATGCAAAGCACCCTTTGGTTTTTTGCATATAAAAGGCGTAGTCCTCGCTCCCCATCGCTGGCAGTTCATTGGTGAGCACGTTTTCCTCACCAACTATTCTGGCTGCAGCCTTTATGGCAGGCTCTGGCGTGGAGTTTATCAGCACAGGATGCTTACGGTTGTAAGTGAACTCGGCTTCCACTCCGTATGTTGTGGCGATGCCTTTTGCCAGCTGCCCCAGCGACTCTTCAATTGTGTCCTGAACATCATCAGCAGTGGTGCGTACGTTACCCCGAACGATAACTTCATCCGGAATAATGTTGTAGGCACTGCCGCCATGCACTTGCGTGATGCTGATAACGGCTTTGTCATGAGCCGATATCTTGCGTGGGATGATGGTCTGCGCACCTTTTATAAAGTCAGCTACAGCAGCGAACGGCTCAACACAGAGATGCGGCACAGAAGCGTGCCCACTCTTGCCGCGGATGACCAGATCGAATCGATCCTCGGAAGCCATGCATGCTCCGTGATGGATTACAATCTGATTCTCTGCGTAGCCCGGCCAGTTGTGCAGCCCGAACATAGAGTCGATGTCGTATTTCTCGAATAAGCCGTCTTCAATAACTTTCAGCGCGCCACCGAATCCTTCTTCACCGGACTGGAAAAGAAGAAGCACAGTACCCTTGAAGTTGCGATGGTCTGCCAGATAACGGGCGAATGCCAGCATGGTAGTGGTGTGACCGTCGTGGCCGCATGCATGCATGCGGCCAACAACTTTGGATTCGTAAGGTAGTCCTGTTTCTTCAGTGGTCTCAAGAGCGTCCATGTCAGCGCGGAAGGCAATAGTTTTGCCTGCTTCGCTTCCATCGACCTTCGCTAAGAGCGAATTGACACCAATGTTCTCGTAGCTGATACCGAAGTCGTCTAGCTTGTTTTTGACAAAGGCCACGGTTTCGACAGTTTCCAGCCCAACTTCCGGACAGGAATGCAGATACTGGCGAATGTCTTTCAACTCTGCAAAACAGGCTTCGATTTCAGGCTTCAGGTTCATTTAGATTTCTCCAAGCATTTTGAGCACAACATGGGCAATAGCAGCAGAAGCCACGTAGGTTCCGGTCATAACGAACAAACTAACAACTACAATGCGCCAGCCGGTTCTTTTCAGTGCCGGAAGGTCTTTGCCGATTCCTACACCAGCGTACGCAAGGATAGGAGTGGTAAGTGCTAGAAAGTTGACCTTGGATACCCAGCCAGCAAACAGTGCGTTGCCGGGAACACCCGGCATGGTGATGATCATGCCGAAGGTGATTACGTAGAGTACAGTAGGAAGATTGTAGATAAACTTGTTAGCCAGCACGCCGAGGATGCATATGCTTACGAGTACAGCCATGCCGGGCAGAGCTTCGACGAGGGTGTAGCCATAACCTATCCAGTTACCGAGCAGGGTGATGGCGGCCACAATAACAAGAACGATTGCAGATTCAGTGATCTTATTCATTAGTTAAAACCTCCTGAGTGGTGCCGAACTTGATGCGGTACAGAAATGAATAGAGTCTGTTGGACATAGGCAGGGCGATGAGCATGGACATGTAAACGCCATCCAGTCCGGACAGGGTGTTACTGGCAACGCCGAACGCCTGAATTTTTTCTGCCATTTCCGGATAGATTGCGGAAAGACTCCCCACTGTGGCGGTCATCATGCTGGCGGAACCAACACCGGAAGCCATTGCAAGTGCATAAGGGTGGAACCAGTTCAGGATGCTCAGGAATGATGCAGCCAGACCAAAGAAGATTGTGCCGAAAACTGTACCACAGATGTAGACGCCCATTACGCCGCGTCCTTCAGCAGAATCCAGTCCGTAAATGTCGCCGATAAGGGCTACGTTAGGTTCACGAGCGATGGAGTGAGCAGCGCCAACGGATTCGCGTTTAAGGCCAAGGAACATAGCAATAGGAATACCAATGAAGATGGTACCGATGTTGCCGAATTCCTGTAAAATGAGAGCAGGGCCAGCTTTAAGAATTTCAAAGAACTTTGGTCCTACAAGTGTGCCGTAACGTGCCATAAGTAGCATAAGAGTCAGACTTACAAGAGCACTTGCGTGATTCATATCTTTGTCGCTGACAATTTTCAGGAATTTTGGGCCCAGAAAGACACCGATCATTACAGCATAGAGCATTGGCAGAAGGACAAGCATGCCCGGGCCGATGCTAAATTTCAGAATACCCACGGCCTCGGAGACGGCCACCAGCGCGAGAACGAGCAAGTGTACCTTTACGTTCTTGATTGCGTTTAACATGGTATGTTTCCTACAGTTTGAAATAAGTTGATCTTAATTGTCATCAGTGCGTATTGCACTCCTCGTAAGGAAGCAGGTGCGGTAATGCCCTGATGCAGCTCTCCTGAACAAAATTTCGTCAGAACCTCTTTCCCGTTTCGAATCAGAACACCCTCCTTTTTTGTTCGAAGGCAGCAGTATTTTTGACTATTAGGACATGTCCCAAATATGTCCGTAATTGTCCGCAAAAAATACCAACCCCTTAAATAGTAATTTTTACTAAATTTTTTGGTCTGCCGGACTGGTGGGAATTTTCCTTTCCAACCATCGTGGCGTGCCCACTATCTAAAAATTTCTTAAGCACTCTTCGTGCGCTGCGGTCACTGATCCCCAGACATGCGGCAAGGTCTCCAGAGTCGAAAACACTCTTGCCGGTTTTGTCCATAATGGCTTGAACGCGGTCTACGTAGCTGGGGCTGATACCTATTTCACTCGCGATGCGCAGCAGAGTGCTGTCCTCTATACGGGTGCGGTATTTCAGTTCGCCGTCTTCACCAAGCGGGCCGCGAATATGGTCTTCATGAATTAAAAACAAGCCGCCAGCGGGTAGTTTGCTGCCGTGGGAAAGTGCTTTTTGTGCGGATTTTTCTGCTTCGAAGGCTGTGGAGCCGATGCCGATACCGGAAGATACGCGGATATTGTTGTCTCGACCCCAATTCAAAAGGCGAGTGAACATATCCAGATGCACTGGGCTTTCGATAACCCCGCGTGTGGAATAAATGACGTACTCGCGTTTACCTATGTCAAACAGACTGCCTTGAATGGCGCGAACGTAGTCGAGCAGTTCGAGAAAGAAGCGACCTTCGTCCTTCATCTGATCGTATTGGTTCATCGCGTGTTCTTCATTGCGATGGAGTCGGACTATCTGGATGGCTATGCCAGCGGAACGCAGGTCGCAAGCCGCTATGTTTGCCCGAAGATGTTCGACAGTTTCACGAACTTGAAGTGTGCTTGGCAGCATACGGAATACGTGATGACCGAGTCCGCTCAGTTCTTGATATACGGAACCAAAACCGGAGATGGCTAAATCAACTTTACCGGATTCCAGAAGGTTGCGATGCCAGTCTTGATATTGCTGCTCGGGGTATTGTGCTTCGAAGGGCATGGAATGCACCTCGCCGAAAGGCATATCAAACTCGCGGACGACTTCATTGAGTATGGGTTGGGTAACAACATCAATGCTGATGCGGTCGAAAGAGAGTCCTCTGCGGTAAATTTCAGAAAATACGCGAAGAAGGCTGTAAGCACCGCGTTCGATATGGGCGAATGGTTTAGTGACAACCCCTTTCGCCTTGGCAGATTCCTGAACTCCGATACCTGAAAAAAGCAGACCATCACACTCACTCTGGCTTTGCTCCAGCACCTCATGGGTATCTTCAGTGCGCTCTCGGATATATGCTTTGGACGCAAGATCAGGGAAGAATCGATTCATTGATTCCTGCATGATCTCTACCGAGTCGGAGGGGCCTATAAGAGCGATGGTTTCTTTCATATATGTCCTAAACTTTCAGAAAGCTCTCTATGGTATCTGTACTATTTTTGTGAAATATTAATCTGTCATGGCAGTTACGGACATGTCAAAAAAGTGTCCTTAATTGAGCTATTTTTGCCATCGAAATTTAATAGTGTCAAGGAGGCTTTTAAAATTAATAGGTTACCTTTTTAGTTCCTTTATATGGAGGGGCTGGACTAAGAAGAGATTCAGAACACAGAATGACGTTTCAATGCTTTTCACCAAAGATGAAGTACGATAAAAATTGCCATCCTCTATGGTCTTAGAACTCGGGGGAGTGTCATCTAGTCAAGCTCTATACAGTATTTGGGGTTAAGTGAGACGCACTTCATCTGCCTTTGGAGCCACTACTGCAACTAACGCTGCGACCTGAACATTGAAGCAGTAGTAGATTTCACGCTACCTGCGCGTGTTTGCGTTATTTATTCAAAGGGAGTGTTATTTTATGCATGCAAGGACGATTCGTATTACAGCCATCTTGCTAATGCTGGCCGGTGCAACGCTACTAACCGGTTGCCAGAAGGCGTATTATTCGGCTTTGGAGTCTGTTGGCGTTCATAAACGTGATTTAATGGTGGAGCGGGTGGAAAAGGCTCGCGATACACAGACTGAAGCCAAGGAACAATTCAATTCTGCGTTGGAGCGATTCCAAGTTGTGCTGGGTAAGGACGGCGGAGAGCTACAGGATAAGTATGAGCAATTAAATGACGAATACGAGGAAAGTAAAGAACTGGCAGAAGAGGTGAAAGATCGGATAGATTCTGTTGAAGACGTATCTCTGGCTCTGTTTGATGAATGGGAGCAGGAAATAACGGAATACTCCAGCAAGAAGCTGGCATCAAAGAGCCGAAGAAAGCTGATTCACACTAGATCTCAGTATAAGACTATGATTACAGCCATGCGGCGTGCTGAGAAATCTATGCACCCTGTACTGACCACCTTGCATGATCAGGTACTGTATTTGAAGCATAACCTAAATGCTCAGGCCATTTCTTCACTGAAGGAAGATCTTGGGGAAATAAAAACCGATGTTGCTTCATTGGTTAAGCGCATGGAAGCCTCTATTGACGAAGCCAATCAGTTTATCAGCACCATAAGATAACGGTGTATTTATATACAGCATTCCGACAGGCCGATTTTTTCGAAAATCCGGCCTGTTTTTTTATACATCTGGGCAGAGAGTATGGTCTTTTGTGAGTGACAGTATGTTAACGGTGAATTTTTTGGTGAACAAAAAAGGGTTCAACTCAATGTGATCTGAGCTCTTTTTTTTAAATCTTTTCCCAATGCGCATACTCGGCAAGTCGTTCTGGAGAAAAGACTTCAAAATTATTCTTAGTTATCTTGCCAATAATATTTTCGTCACGAAGCTGGGATAAAGCTCTGGATACAGTCATCTGGTGGAGACCGAAAAAATTACCAATGTCTTGCTGACTAATGATAATTCCGTTTTTTCTTTCATGTAATTGGAAAAGAATCTCAGCCACTCGTGCAATAGGTTTGCGGTTGAAAAGATTTGCGGTGAAGTGACTGAAGTATGTACGTTTAAAAATTATGTATTGAGAGAGGTTAATAGACAATTCAGGGTATGAACGGACAAAGTCGACATCAGTAAACAAATCTGAGGGGAAAGCATATACTTGAGTGTCTGTCAAAAATTCAAATGAAATACGACCCTTATGTTTGATCATGCATCCAGCTTCATTGAATAGAGCATTGGGACCAACAAAATACAAAATGCGTTTTTCGCCACTGTGTAAGTAGCAACTATAACTAATATACCCTTTAGTTATCAGATATACTGCGTCGTCAGCCTGATCTACGACTTGTCCCTTAGAAAACGAATGGGATTTTGCCAGATGAATAACATCGTTCCAGCATGCATTCATCTCTTCTATAACGAAGTTCATGTTCTTTTGTTTTTCAGAAAAATTGTAACAAGTATCAATCATCAGGCTTCCCTCTTTTTTCCCTGCCCTGTTTACCTATCAAGTTCTTCTAGTCTGCATTCCGACTATGAGGCTCTCCAGCCCTGTTTTCTTAGATATCCCCATGTGTCCACTGCATGGAATTCTCTGTTTTAATAGAGAGGTGAATCGCACCGTAGGTTCTAAAAAATATTTTTCTTCAAAAAAACAACAAATGTTATTTTTCTTCTCATTATCTAGCCTAATATAAGTTCTAACTAAAAATTGAAAGTTAACGCTAAATCATAAAGGAGTTCGAATGATTTTTAAGAAAGTTGATCACGTGGAAATTGTACCCACGAATCCAGACAAAACTCTTGATTTTTATATTTCTATTATTGGGTTTAAAATTAAGAGTCGGAATGAAGTGAAAATGCCGCCTATGAAAGAGGTAATATATCTTGAGTTAGGAGATACGGTCATTGAAATCATATCCGTAGATAACCCAAAACCGAAATCAGAAGCCATTTGGGAAGTAGGTTATAGAGGGCTTGCTCTTGAGGTTGAGAATATGACCGAGGCGGTAGAATATCTGTCGGGTAAAGGCATAACTATGGCTCTAGAGCCAGTAGATTTAGGTGATTCATTTCGTGGCGAGATCAGAGATCCGGATGGTCTGGTGATTGAACTCCGACAATGGAAGTAGTTTGAGTGGTAGAGACTAACTGCTTTTGAGGGAACTTGTTAGGGCAGCCTGTATTCAGCATGAAAAGATAAACTAACTTCAGGCAGCGGTGACATTGAGTAGCAACAGTCCCCAACACGTTTAAGAGTAAGGTGGTATTTGGTGACTGTAATCGGCGAAGCAAGAAGATGCCTGCTGCAGTATGCTTACTTTTTTCGACAATGTTGGCTACTGCCAGTAGTTTCTTGAAAATATTTAACGAAGGTTTGAGGTTATGAATTTAGATTCAATTAAAGAAGCACTGAAGGTGCATGTGTACCATATTCCGTCAGATAAAAATGTCCCTATGCATAAGCACGATGACCTTGATGAGATATTTTATTGTATAAAAGGGTCTGGTTTTGGAGTGTTGGAGGATAGCGAACTGATGATGAATGTAGGAGATACGTTTGTTGTGCCAGCGGGAGTAATGCATTCACTTAGAAGTGATGAAGAGCTTTTTGTTACAGCACTGCTGGTTCCGGTCGTGGACGGCAACGAATAAATTTTACTGTTGTGATGTGTTGGGCGCTTCTGTCTGAAGTACGTAGTGTCCGGTGAAGTCGTGCGGGGTTTGTATTCTAGCAAGATGAGCATGGTCATCCAGCTCGTTATTATTTGTTGGTTGTGAGCAGACTGCTACCAGCCGTACGAAAAAAGGGTTCAGATCTATGCGATCTAAACCCTTTGACTTCTCTGTGTGATGACGAGATTTGAAGTTCTGTTTTTTGAAATGATCAAGCACGGCTTCAATCTAACTGTCTAAATCTTATTAACTTTACATGTACTCAATGGCGTTAGCTGGACATGTAATATAGCAATCTCCGCAGACATCACATTTATCGAAATTGATCTTATATGTATCTTCGTGCTTAGTGATTGCTTTAAATGAACATTTTTTAAAGCATTTACCACACGAGATACAATTCTCTGTAATGCGCATTCCTTTAGCTGGGTTTTTATGCCCGCCGAATGAAAAAGCGGTGCGCAATAGTTTGTGAGGTCGCTTTTCCATTTCAAAGTCAAAATCAAAGACTTCGCCCCATGCTTTATGAAGGCAGAATGTTGTCATTGCTGGATACTGTTCGATATCTTTCACGCCAAGGGAAAACATAGTATTGTTTTCAGCTTTTCTTTTGAGCGTGTCAAAATCCACTTCCTCTACGTCTCCTGTTACTCGGATGGTATATCCGGGAGGAAAGTAAGGCATTCCCTGCTCGTTATGACTCACTGTTGTCGTTGGAGACATTCCACAGATTGATACTGTTTTTGATTCGCTTAATTGTCTGAAAAATGGCTTTGTCACCATCGTTCTAAAATATAGCCCTTCACTATCATGCGCAAAAAGATGTGCGATCCGAGTGTGAGGAACCCCTTTTTCGACAGTTGCGAACGTTAAACATCCTATTTGATCAAACTTATTGTATATTTCAGAAATATTCATTGTGCTTTCTTCTTGTAATTTTAGGTCATATTTATATTGCTGCGGCATGTTCTGAGCCACAGCATTGCCAGCAAAATTTGCACGAGTCTTATTACCTGAGATAGAACTAGAATTTTCCGTTGTTGTTCTTCCGGTCATGGGGTGCAGCTATTGTTTCAATCACATCCCAGTGTTCTGCTATTTTGCCATTTTCCACTCGGAACAGGTCATAGAAAGCTGTAGGCTTGCCAGCAAAAGAACCTTCGCTGACGGTAAGAACAAAATTACCTTCCCCAAGTACTGTATGGATTCGGTCATACTTCATAACAATGCCTGCTTTGGACATTGCTTCAAGCGCCTTGCCTAAACCGGAAAGCCCATCGCCGATGTTAGGATTATGTTGGATGTAGTTGTCATCATCAAAGTATGAGGTCAGCCTTTCCATTTTTCCATCACGTAAAATGTCTTGAACAAAGGAGTGGACAAGTGCCTTGTTCGCGTCGGTAAGCGTTCTGCCGGTAATGACAGTGGCACCGTCGATCATACTGTGTCCACTTGGTGATGGCCCAGCAGCAACTTGAAGATTGTCCCAGTGCTCAACGATTTTTCCATTTTCGAATTTGAAAATATCGAAGCCGATTTTTGGGCCGAAAATATCGTATTCAGTATGAGTAAAAACGTATTCCTCATCTTGAAATGCGCGCACAACATTAACTTTGGCGCTTCCTTCAGGAAGTTGCTTTAGAAGTTCTCCAAAGCCTGCCAAGCCATCTTTTACCATCAAGTTATGCTGAATATATTTTTCAGGGTTAATATATGACACCGGAGTAGGGTTTCCCGTCTCAATGCTTTCAAGTAAAGCAGTGGCTTTATTTTTTTGAGAGAGGGTGTCTTGAGTCGCGTGCTGGTTTTTTGGATAACATGCTGAGCATAGCAATACCAAAGCACAAATCAGTACTAAACGTTTCATAATTTCCTCCAGAAGTTGTAGCCTTGAAATGCCAACTNAAAAAAGAAAACGCATAGGTTGATTTATGATTAATGATGGTAAATATCGAACCAAGTATCTTAGCTTTGTTCTAAAAAAAAAGTAGGCAAGTGAAGTTTGGGCGGGAAAACAAAATGGAGATNGGGGAGCGGGGAACTGGTCGGGAAAGGGGAAAGAATGTCGGAAATATTTCGTACGAAGTTTTGTCTGATTTTTTTGTTTAATAGAGGTGCGTGTGTGTTGCCAGGGGGTTACCCTAGCAGAGTTGATTTAAACTGTTGTGGTGTTTGATGCGCGTGGCGTTTGAAAAATTTTATAAGATTTGTTGGCTCATCAAACCCAATATTGAATGCAAGTTCCTTGGTTGACAGTGTAAACATTGCAATATGTCTTTTAATTTCTAAAACAATGTATGCATCAATGAATTCCTTGGCGGTACAGCCTGACATAGCCTTACATACGGTATTTAAATGCTTGTATGAGATGTTTAGCATCGCTGCATAGTCTGTTGCGTTTCGAGTTTCGGTATAGTTCAATTCAAGATTCTTTCGAAATGCTGCGAACAGGTTTTCCCACTCTGAGCTATTTTTGTTTTTAGGATCAGTATTCTTAATTCGTTCAATTTTCAGTAAAAGCAGCTTGAGCTGCAACCGGAGAATTTCTTCTGTCATTAAGCCAATTGGCTGGCAGTATTCTTCATACATCTCGTTAATTGACTGTAAGAGCATGTTTTTTTCTGAGCTTGTTCCTTCCACAATGGGGTAATTGGAGTGGTAATTATAACTGCGGGCAAAATGAAGCAGTTCTGCCTGCCCCAAGTTTTTTAAAATGAATGATTCTGTAAAAATGATAATGAACCCTTCAACATCTTTTTTTATTGTAAAGGCATGCACTTGGCTTGGTGCAATAAATATGATGCTTCCTTTTTGGTAATTGTATGTGGTGAAATCGATTTGATGCTGTCCTGTTCCTTTCGTTATAAATAGAATGTGGTAGAAATTTACTCTATGTGGATTTTCTATTGATGGCTTAAGACTAGGTCGTCTGGAAAAGAGTTTTTGCAGTGTAAAGATCTCAAATTCAAGGGTGGATTTTGTTGGCTTGCGAAATGATATTTGAGGGATTTTATTCATAACAAATTCCAATTGTTGAGAGCTAAGAAAAAACGAATGCGTTGGTTACAAAAGTGAGCTGCACGTAGTGAGAATTCTTTTTTTTAGAACATCTGACAGATTGTTTGTGAAGGGATGCCTTACACTGCTGTTGGAGATTGTTACGTTGTGTCGTGTCAGTAGAAATAGCCTGATTTGCTCTTCCTGAATAGATGAGTTTTGCCACGGGGCTCCAGTAAATAAATACAAGGGACTTTGCTTGGCTGGAGAGAGTTTTTTTAGAGGCTGACTTGGGAAGCATAGGATGAAGTCCAGCGTAGTGTTGGTGGAGTGAACTTTTTTTGTAAAGTGCTTCATATTGCAAAAAGCAGCTCCCTTGAATCTAAGAATCAAGGGAGCTGTTATGATTTGTTATGATCAAGATAAGGAGATTTGAATTCTCGATTCCTCGAATCCCATGTTGCTGTTTTGAATGAACTGTTTTTTAGATTCAGCTTGTTATGCTTGTAGTCACCTTCAGCGGTTGCATTTTCTCTGACATATTGTGGCTGAATTTATTCAGTATCAGAGCTTGTATGTCGTAAGGTTCTGTTGAGTTAGTTACTTTATTTATATCTAAGTCTATCAAGTTCTAAATTGTGATTTGTGGGTAACATTGATTCCATGCAATTTGTATCCACTCTAAGTGGCATATTTAAGAATAAAATTGATCGTGATTTGGTCAAATGATAGGAGGTTGAGGTTATGAAAGGTCAGGCTCGTGATGCTCGGGAATTAAGCTGCTCTGAACTCAATACTCTGTTAATAAACGAGAGCCCTCCTATTGTCTTAGATATCCTCCCACCAGAACATTATTCAAAGGTCAGGTTACCATCTGCAGTAAATGCTTGTATCTTCGATGCAAAATTTTTGGATTTGACCCGAGACCTTTTTACAACTTTGGATGATCCAATTGTTATATATGGTGCTGGGCAAGAATCTTATGATTGGTCTGTTGCTTGGAAGAAATTGCATCATGCCGGGTATACTAATCTGTCTGTTCTAAAGGCAGGGGTAGAAGGGTGGTTGGTAGCAGGGTATCCTGTGGATGGTTCGGAGAAAAAAATACAGAAAGAAGAGCGTCCGCTTTCGATAACAGAAGGACGATGCTGGGAAATAGATACAGAAAAAAGCATCCTAGAATGGCGAGGGCGAAAAAATACAGGATCTCATCGTGGGACAATTAAAGTTTCCGGTCATCTTTATGAAAGTAATGGCGAATTACGCGGAAATATTGTTGCAGATATGAAATCAATTCAGGATCTTGATTTAGAAGGAGATCCGTTAAAGACAGTGTTGGAATCTCATTTAAACTCAGATGATTTCTTTTTCACGCAACTTTTTCCTACTGCGAAATTTGAGATAGTCGAAACAAAAAATACTAAAGTTCAGACCCTTACGTGCCCACAGGTTGTAGCGAAAGGTATCTTGTCAATTCGAGGTGTAAGTCACTCTGTAGAAGTTCCGTTACTCATCAATGAGCTTGACGAAACGACCATTTCAATCGAAATGCATTTTGATATCGACAGAACGCGATGGGGAATAATTTACGGGTCATCACGTTTCTTTAGGCACCTCATGTATCACAAGGTTTTTGATATCATTTCAGCGCAGTGCCAGCTGTACGGGGTCAGTGCCACCCCTCAAAAATAATCTTTGAAGAGTAGGGTGATCTGCAAAGCTAATTGAGAGATACGTTGATCTCAGAGAATAGTTCACTCGTTACAATGCCCAAGTTTGCCGGAGCTTCTTGGGCATTGTAACGAGTGAAGGTATTTGAAGCAGAATGTAAAGTTTGCGTTGCATTTGATGCTCCCTCAACTGATGAGTTACCTTCAGCATAGTAACAAGATAACCACTGAATGTGGGAGCTGTGTTTTGTTAGAAAATGGGGTTGTTTCAAACTTGTAGCTATGTAATTAAGCAAATCCAAGCTTAGCTGGGTCTGGATTAAAGTATTGTTTACCCTCTTCACTTAACTCTGCTAATTCGACCACGTAGCCCCCAGGGGTTTCAAATCTTCCTTGAAAACCTATTGGGACAGGAGTCTTGGGTTGTAACACTTTCATTCCTATTGAATTTGTGAATTTTAGTGTGGATTCCATATCATCAGTCCAATACAAAGTTTTGGTGCGCGCAAGATACTCGGGAAATCCTTCCAGAGAGTCCGTAATTACAGCAGAAATATTCCCATATGGTGATAGAAGCGCAACTACCTGCAAATCATTTAAGTTTGGCATGTTGAATGCGTATTCTAATTTTGCATCAAAATTTGTTAGATAGTTCTTAACAAAGGATGCACCGTAAGCGACTTCTACAAAGACGCGAACGTATTCCTTGCTTGTAAAAAAGGAAGTGAGATTCTGCATACTATTTCCTAGGATATGTTGTTTCTCGTGGTTGAAATATCTAGAAAGAGTATTCCTCAAAGATGTTTTTACAATGATAGAACTGAGGTTAGATGGTGAGCCTTTTTTTAATATTTTTCTTCACCAGAGCTTCTTTTCATCAAGATTTCGAACTCTAATTTGATCTGTCAATTTGATGGGGAAGCTTGCGTTGGAAAGTGTCCTTTTTAGGGCTGAATCGGTAAGCATTGCATGAAGTTTGGCATTAGTGTTGATGGAATGACCGTTCATTTGTGAAGTGGTTAGATTGTAAAAAGCCCCCTCGAATAAAAACTCGAGGGGGCTTTTTGTATTTCTTATGTAAGAATGGTGAGATTTGAAGTCGTAATGCGTTAAAATACAATGAAAAGTACTGTTAAGGATTTAACTTTTTAAAGAAAAGCATCATGGGTAAATCTGCGCTTACCGCACTGAAGAAAGGTAAGCGCTGTGTTCGATAAGCTTTGTCTTTCAAAAAATTTTGGCAAAAATATTCTACGAAATTAGCGCATTGAATTCAAATATGAATAAGTGTGCATATTTTCACTTGAAGATCTTACTATTTTATTGCTAGGTATCCGTCTTTGATTTTGAAACTCAATATCATTGTGAGGGGGCCGTTAACCGTGAGTTGGCGGTGCACAATGGAATTGGAAACCTGCCAATAAATCTTCAAATGGAGAACTGATGAAAAATTTAGCGATGTTATTTGCCGTAATTCTGCTTGCTGTAAGCACTTCAGCATTAGCTGCCGACCAGACTCTTTTTAGTACCAAAACAAACTCGCCAATCGTACTTGATGGAAAAGCTGATAATGCTTGGAATGGCACAAAAGAACTGGTGATCACTGTTGATAATTTGGTTTATGAACCGAACAATGGTTACAAGGGGATGCAGGAGACTGATGTAACTATCAAATCACTTCATGATGACAAAAACATCTACTTTCTTATTTCCTATAAAGATCCGACCAAAAGTTTGGAGCGTTTTCCATGGGTGAAGCAGACAGATGGTAGCTGGAAAAAATTGTCCAACAAAGACGATACCGGACACGATAATACGTATTACGAAGACAAATTTTCAATCTATTGGAATATCAATACAACGGGATTTGAAAAAGAGGGATGCATGACTTCCTGCCATCTCGATATAAAAGGTGATAAATCTGCTGGAAGAAAGTTCACGGAGTCAGAAGGTGAAACCATCGATATGTGGCACGCAAAGTATGTGAGATCTATGCCTATGGGGATGTTTGATGATCAGTATGTAGACAACAATACTGATCCAAAGAAGAACAAAGGCTGGGGCAGAAAGGGCGACACAGGGAAAGGTGGCTACGTAAATAATGATAACACCAATAGCAATACACCGGCATTCATGAACCTTAATCCAACTGCTGATGAGCGATATTATGTAACTCCAAGCAAAAAGGTTCCTTTCGTCGATACATTCAAAGCTGGTGATGTCGTTCCAGGTATCTCCATTGCGCCAATGCAGGGTGGTAGAGCTGATATTCTTTCACGAATTGAATACAAGGATGGACGATGGACGCTTGAAGTAAAGCGCGCATTGAAGACTGTGGGCGAAAACGCAGAGACTCAGGATGTGCAGTTTGTAGATAAGTCAAAGTCTTATCCTTTCGGTATCGCAGTGTTTGACAATTCTCAGATCAATCACCTTTTCCATACTGAAACACTTGAGTTGAAGTTTAAATAGTGTAGTCAACCAGCCTCATAATAGGTGGGTAATTTTGTTTCTTTGAGTAGAAGCAGGATCTATTATGTGAATGTTTTTCAATAAAAACGGCAAATTAGCTCTACGCTGATTTGCCGTTTTTTTATTTATGAATCCACTAAGTGAGCTCAGAAGACTCATAAAATTAGGAGTTAGTGGCAGTCGATTTTCTTATTAACTATTGTTTTTTGTCACTGCTAGAATTGATGCTGCAAGCAACTTGCCTCGTTCTAGAAGCGTGTGGGTTTCGATGTATTCTTCAGGAGTATGGTAGTTGCCGCCTACAGGGCCCATTCCACAAATCGTTGGAATGCCCATGGAGGAAGGAAGCCCTGCGTCAGCTGCGCCTCGAGTGGCGGTACCTTGCACAGGAGTTTGAAGTGCTTCACCACAGGATTTTACGGTTTCATACAGGTGCGTGTTTCCAACTGATTCTGTCATGGGTAGGAAGCTTACTCCACCTGTTAGTGTTGATGTTGTACCAGCAACAAAAGATTGTTCGGCTATGCTTTTCAATCCTTCCACTAGGGTGTCTGCAGATTCTAAGTCTGCAAAGGAGAATTGAATACGTGCCTCAGCGTGTTCAGAAACAACATTACCGTTGTCTCCTCCCTGAATGAAGCCGACGTTAACGGTGTTGCCTGCTGCCATATCGATGAGTTTCTGAATGGAAATCATTTTGTGCGCAAGTTCAGTATTTGCCGAAATACCATGTTCAAAGGCAAGTCCGGCATGAGCAGATTTTCCTGCTATTTTTAGATGCAGGTGGCCTGACCCTTTTCGTTCTATAACAACAGAGCCGTCGGCTCTACCTGCCTCCATGTTGAAAACAGCTTCTGCGTTGCTTACAATTTCTTTGATAATAGCTTTTGAAGTTGGAGAACCGATTTCTTCGTCCGCAGTGAAGAGAGCTTGAACAGGTACATCGGTGATGCCTGCTTCATGCAACGCTTCAAGTACAAAAACCATTAAGGCAATTCCGCCTTTCATATCTGCAACGCCTGGGCCGTAGCATCTATTGGTTTTCGGGTCGTTAACAAAGGGGCGTTTTTTAGTTGTTCCGGCAGGAAAAACCGTATCGCGATGTCCCATTAATAAGATGGGACGTTGTTTTGCGTTGCCATTCAGCGTTGCAAGAATTTGGTTGCCAAATTGCTCTTGCGTAAAGATCTGCGTGGGTATTTTCTTTTGAGCTAGACGGCTAATAATGATCTCTCCAACAATATCGTTGTCAGCTTTGTCCCATGAGTAGCTATCTGTGTTTACAAGTTGCTCAAGAAATTGAAAAAGATTTGATTCGTGATCTTCAAGGTATGCGAGAACTTGATGAGTTCTAGAACTAATCATTACGCTATCCTCTTGTTTTTGTTCGCAAGTGCAAGATTTCTTTTGCGTTTGCGTTCATTGAGAATGTTTTGAACAACCATACCAATTGCCAACAGAAGAATGATGCAACTGATGGGGCGTGTCAGGAAGATTGTTGCGTCATTGCTGGACATAAGCATCGCACGCCTAAAGTTGGATTCAACGAGTGGGGACAGGATTAGTGCTAGCAAGAGTGGCGGTAGAGGGAATCCCGTTTTTTCCATCAAGTAACCAAGGACCCCGAAGCAAGCCATAATGATGACGTCAAATTCCGAGTTGTTGATGGAGTATGATCCAACAACACAAAGGGCTATAACTATAGGCATTAAAATGCCTTGTGGAATTTGGATAAGTTTGGCGAAGAGTTTAACCGCACCCATTCCAAGAATCAGCATGAAAATATTGGCAATAATAAGAGAAAAGAAAATGCCATAAACAACATCAGGGTGGTCTGTGAAAAGAAGCGGTCCGGGTGTAAGTCCCTGTACCATAAGACCGCCAAGCATAATTGCGGTAACAACATCACCGGGAATACCTAATGTTAACAGGGGAACCAGTGCCCCACCGGTTACAGCATTGTTAGCCGACTCTGTTGCTGCCAGACCTTCAAGGTGCCCGGTGCCGAATTTTTCAGGAGTTTTGGATGCCTGCTTTGCTTTATTGTAGGCAATAAAGGAGGCAATACCCGCTCCGCATGCAGGGATTATTCCTACAAAGGTTCCGATAATAGACGATCTAAGTAAGTTTACTTTATTGTCCCGAATCTCTTTAGCACTGACAATCGCTGAAGCTACAGCTCCTTTCATTTGACTTAAATCTTTTCCACCCAAAATTTCTTCAAGGCGAACAATTACCTGTGAGACAGCAAAAAAGCCAATAAGAGCAGGAACAAAAGAGATTCCGGTAAGCAGGGCCGGTATGCCGAAGGTGTTTCGAATATCTCCCGAAACCGGATCAACTCCGATTGTGGCAAGGAGCAGGCCAAGCAAGGCAGCAAGACAACCTTTGAGCATTGAGCCAGAGGAAATTCCAGAGACAACAGAAAGACCGAATACAGCCAATGCAAAGTACTCTGGGGGACCAAAGGACAATGCGATTTTTGCTAACTGAGGTGCTACGAGCATTAAGGCTAACGCACTGAACAGACCGCCGATTGTGGAAGCAATCGTGGTCATGGAGAGTGCCTTTCCTGACTCTCCCTTTGCCGTCATTTGCGGCCCTTCCATGAGTGTTGCAGCGGCCATGGCGGTACCCGGTGTGCTGACTAGGATGGCTGTTATCGCTCCACCATATACTCCACCAACATAGATTCCGAGCATGGCGCCAAAGGCAACAACTGGAGCCAGATCGAATGTCATTGGAATGAGGAGGGCAATGCCCATTGTTGCAGTAAGACCGGGAAGAGCTCCAAAGGCGATTCCCATGGCTGTTCCTAAGAACGTTGCAACGATAGCAGCCGGTGCAACAGCATTGCCGAGTCCTAGAATGATATGCTCAAACATATTGATTCCTATGTGTTTTACTTATTTTTTGTGCAGGGCTCGGGTGATAGATTTAATGCAAAGCCACGCGATAAATTAAGGAAGAGGCACCTTGAAGACCAAGGTTATGAAGGTATATATGCCGGCTGTGCCGCAAACTGCTGTAAAACACATCCCGACTATTTTTCTGCGACCAAAAAGATATTGTGCACCAATAAGAAATGGAACCGTCGCAATGAGAAATCCGAATGTCAGAAAGCCAACCAGATAAGCAAAGAACAGTAAGATGAAACAAAAAGCTTGAGGGGAAATGTATAGTGAATTGGCTGTTGAAGCTTTCGTTAACAATGCCTTACCAATGAGCCCGCAGGCTCCAACTGCAATAAGTATCAAGAGCAGATTGGGAAAAGAAGCCGGGCCGAAAGAAGCTCCGGGGAGTGGTTTTGGGAGACTGGCTGTGAGCGAAAAACCGAAGAATACAAGTGCCAGAAAAGTCATGCCGGATAGCAGGTCAGTTACGTTTTTCATGTGTAACACTCCAGAGACTAGTGCTTCCTGCCTGCCGCACAGGCAGGAAGCATGTTTAGTTAGTCGCTACTTTTTAGAATTTTACCGAAACTTTTGTATTCAGAACTAATAATGACATCTAGCTCTGGACCGCTTAGGAATCTTGCGGGAATAGCGGCTTTTTCAAAACGACTCTGTACTTCAGAATCATTTAAGGCATCTTTTATGGCGTTTTGGAGTTTAAGTATGATGCCTTCTGGTGTGTCTTTAGGAACGGCAAAGCCAAACCATGTGCCACCAGTGATAGTTTCGTATCCTAACTCTTTGAAAGTAGGGACGTCTGGGTATACTGGGGAGCGTTCATCCCCAGTAATAGCAAGCAGGCGTAGGGTGCCTGACTTGTAGTGTGGGAGATATTCGGAAGCTGTCTGAACTGTGGCAGCAACGTGTCCGCCAAGCAGCGCACTGGTTGCTTCTGCGCCACCGTTGAAAGGAATGTGTTGCATGGAGGCGTCAGGTTGTCTTGAGAGGAAATCGGAGAAGAGCACATGCTGCATTAACCCTGCGCCACAAGTCCCAAAAGTCGTATTGGGATTTCTCTGAGCGTATTCAAGGAGTTGATTGAAATTTTCTATGCCTGAATCGGCAAGTACTGCGACAGCAAATGGGAAAAGAGAAATACGTGCAATGGCGCGGAAATCTTTAGGAGTATTGTAGCCTACGTTTGCCCGGTTGGGAGTAAGGCTACAAGGACCCAAGCAGGTGAGAATCATCGTGTAGCCATCGGGCTTGGCATTTTTAGCTGCCAGCATAGCAACGGCCCCGGCGCCGCCTTTTTTGCTGATGACATTAAACGCCTGTCCCATATTGCGTTGTAACGCTTCGGAGATGATGCGTGCCTGAATGTCAGAGCTGCCACCCGGGGAAAATGGGTTAATGATAGTTACCGATCTGTTTGGGTAGTTATCAATGGCCTCTTGTCCTGCCTGAGCATAAGCAAGTCCGGAGAAGGTAAGGCACAGCGCCAGTATAAGCGAGTAAATGTGGCTCGTTTTCATGTACATAATTCCTCTCTGTAAAATAAAGGTGAGTTCCATGATCTTCTTTGTCGTTATAAAGCAAGGTGTGTTCCGTTCTTGATATGTGGAATGCTATTTTTTATTATTTGCTTTAAATTATTGAGTTTTATTTTACAGAGTGGTGATCTTAAGGAATGGAACACAGTTTTCTTTAAGGTTGAGGATTGGTAATCCTCTTATGTAAGAAGCTAAAAAACGAAAAGCAGGACTTGTGTCCTGCTTTTCGAGAAAATTGCTGAATGAGTTATTGGCGTTTCCATCCAGAACGACGAATGCCGTGCTGCTGGAGGTATTTATATAGCCTACTGCGGCTTAGTCTGGAAATCTCGCATGCCTCGTCGATGTTTCCCATCGTTAGTTCCATTAGTTCAACAAGGTACGTGTATTCCATTTCTTCCGTTACGGCATCACGGGCTGTTTTTAGTGAAGGAAGTTCGCCCGCGGCATTGGGAAGCAATATGGTATTTACCTCATCCGCGATGTGATGAGATGTGTAGTCTTCTGTGTTGTGTGCATCGTTGAAACGTTCTGCTCTTAACATTGTGGGTAGATGTTGTGACAGTACCAGAGGCGATTCTCCTGACCGTTGAACTCCAGCTTCAATAGCATTAAATAGTTCACGAACATTGCCAGGCCAAGTGTAGCTCTCCAACGTTTCAAGGCAGTCCGGGGATGGTTTTTTTGGAAGAATATTCATGTCGTGGCAATAGGTTGTGCAATGAAATTCTGCCAAGAGACAAATGTCATCTCCGCGTTGGCGTAGAGGGGGAAGGGTGATGGATATGCCGTGAAGGCGATAATAGAGGTCGGCACGGAATGTTCCGGCAGTTACCATCTGTAACAAATTACGGTTTGTGGCAGAAATAAGCCGAAAATTGCTGTCTCTTTCTTTTTTACCACCGAGTGGGCGATAACGACGTTCTTGAAGAACACGCAGAAGCATTTTTTGAAGATCTAAAGATAGATCGCCAATTTCATCCAGAAAAAGTGTGCCACCATTTGCTTGTGCAATAAGTCCCTCGCGGGATGCTTCTGCACCGGTGAAGGCCCCTCGTTTGTGTCCAAATAATGTGCTTGTCCCAAGAGTTTCAGAGAGGGCTGCGCAGTCAACCGTTACAAAAGGAAAATCCGCGCGGGAGCTGTTTTTATGAATCAGTAAGGACATAACTTCCTTGCCGGTTCCTGTTTCCCCTGTGATGTGGATGTTCGCGTCACCTTTTGAGGCGATACTCGCTTGTTGCAACGCATTAAGCCAGGCAGGACTTTTCCCGATCACTTCTTCTCTGCCTCGTAGACTTGGTTCAAATAATAGCTGGGCGGTGGATCTGTAATCAATAAGTCGTTCCAGCATGGTGAGCAACGCGCTGGCAGTCAGTGGCTTTTGCAGATAGTCCCAAGCCCCGTTTCGTAAAGCTCTTATTGCATCATGTTTGTCTGCTGCACCTGTAATGACAATGACATTTGGAGCTGGATTTGTTTCACCTAATAGTTTGGGCATATTATCAATGCCGTTGCCATCAGGAAGCATCACATCAAGAAGCACCACATCAAAGTGCCCCCGTGTAAGTTCTTGGCGCGCCTCGGAAAGAGTTTTTGCTGTTCTTACGGTGTGTTCATTCTGTTTCAGCAAATCGTTTAAAAAAGATCGAACTTCTTCTGCATCATCTACGATAAGAATGCGTGCCATTGTTTTTCCCGTTGTCTTTAACGTTATGTCACTTACGGTGGTATATGCAAAATACTTGCCCATAGCTGATGTAGAAAAGTAGGCAAAATCGGATTGTTTTCTAGAATCACTAGCTGAAATTTAACGCCGCGAGAAACTTACTTCTTGCGGGCTAAAGAAGTCATTTTTACATAATCTCTTAACATTATAGGTTCATATACAACTTCTAAAATGTTGTGTTGATCTGTGAGATCGGCACAGTTATCTTTTTCTTGATTTGTACAAAGAACGATAGGGAGGGTCTTATCGATGTCGCTAACGCGTTGCGCGAAACTCAGTCCTGAAGCTTCATCTGCATGAGCTTCATTTATTATAATGAGAGAAAGACTAAGCTCATCCAATGTATTTATGAAGTTTAAAGCATCATTTTCTGCTGTAGCTTGATGTACAATATGTCCAAGGCGCAGATACAAGCGTTTGGCAAAATCTAGAACCGCTTTGTCAGAGGACACTAAAAGAATAGTGAGCTGTTCAGAGTTTTTTTCTTTAGTTATCCGGTCTTGAGAATGAGGTGTGGGGTGCGAACAGGTATCGTGCTGCCAGCTTGTTGCAGATTCTGAATCTGGGGTAGAATCCATGGTTGCTGCATCAGTACCGCAAGCTAAAGGAATAAGTAGATGGAAAACTGTGCCGTGTGAGCTAGACGCGATCCGTAAGGTGCCCCGCAGTCGCTTTATTGTTTCACGGACAATAAAAAGTCCAATTCCAGTCCCTTGCACCATAGGTTTTGTGGTGTAAAAGGGGGTAAAAATTTGACCAAGCTTGTCGTCTGGGATTCCCGGCCCTGTGTCGCGCACGGTGATTTCAAAAAACTCTCCAGCAGGACAGCTTAAAAGGTACTTTGAGTCTTTTGGAGGAAGATCATTTTCAGTGATAATGACTCGTTGGGTAGTGATGAATAAATTTCCCTTACCCTGCATAGCATCACAAGCATTCCAGCATAGATTGAGGAGTAGCTGAGCTATTTGAGATGTGCTTGTGTTAATGATGCATTGTTGTCCATTTAGCTTGCTGTGTAATATGATTTTAGGCGGAAGTAGCCCCTTCAGAAACAAAATGCTGTCACGAACTACATTACATGCAGGCAATAACGTTGAATGGCTATCTTGGTCGCGGGAGTGATTTAGAATATTTTGCGCCATATCCTGTGCGCGACTGGCAGCGAGATGAATTTTGTCTAAGTTGTACTGAAGTTGAGTTGTATTGTTTTTTTGAGCATGCCGATTCAATGTTGCATATCCCAATACTGCTGTGAGGATGTTGTTCACGTCGTGCACAAAACCGCAGGCAAGTGCCCCAAGGCTGTTGATTTTTGTTCCTTGGAATAACTGTTTTTCTACGTTTTTACGTAGTTGTAGTTCGTGTTGGAGGGCGGCTGTTTTTTGGTTAATTTGTCTGCGTAAAACTGTAACCCATACAAAAAAGAGTAAGGCACCACAAGTTGCAAGCGCGAGAAATGTAATAAAGTTTTGCCTCATACGTTTGAGGGCAATATTTGCAAAGCGTCCTCCTTTGAGCCAGCGTGCAGCCAGTTTTTCGTGAGTTTTTTCTGGGATTGATAGCAACATCTTTTGTAAAATAGAGTGAAGTTGTGGTTGATCTCCTTGAATTTTGAATGCGAGACGTAAGGCTGGCCCTGCTGAACCTACTTTGCGTAAGCCAACCAGATTGAACTCATGGATTTTATAGTAAGCTGTTGCTTCATTGACCAATGCTACATCACATCTTCCATTAGAAAGCGCTAGTAACGCATTAAGTTCCGAATCTGTGGGGGTTAAGTTTAGTTCTGGATAAAATTCTTTGATATAATTGTGAATGCTGCTGTTGATGACAACAGCAATGCATAGTCCTTCCATATTTTGTAAAACATAGGTTTTGCGAGTTCGATTTTTAGTATTAACGAAAACTGCATGTGGGACAGAAACATAGCTGGTCGTAACTAAATCTTCTGCTTTGAGCTTTGAAGGGAGCTGGTAAACTACTCTGATGCTAGCAGGACGTTTGGGCTGTCGTGTTGCAGGCTGGAGTTGTGTTCCATATTGTTTGCGAATAAATTCAAACCCAAGCCTTCTTTCGATTATTTCCAAATAGTCTTCAGTTAATCCAGTCCAATGGCCTTTGGGGTTCAGATAGCTGAAGGGGGGCAATTCGCTTTCTTGAGTAAGAGTTAAAACATCGTAGTGTTGATTAAGCCAGAGCCACTCTTTTGTAGAAATCGTAGGAGCGAGTGAGTCTTTTTGTTGTTGGTTTATGTAAAAGAACAGCAGACAAGACCCTGCTATAATGAGGGTAAAAAGACCAATAACAAAGGCTTTCCTACGTTGGGTCATAATAGATCCTGCTGATAATAGGGCGTGAAGGCTTAGGTGAAGAAGGTGTTCATTGCCCTTGATGTAGATAAAATTAACTACATAATTTCTCATACCTGATTTACGTAGTTCATTTCAAGAAGTGGTATTTCCAATTGAATACTCTCTGGTCACACAACCTGTTTTTCATGATGTCTAAATAAGTAAAACGATAAAGGTATTCTTATGTGACGGTGTTTATCTAGAGAATATTTGGGAAAAATGCAGGTTTATTTTAAAATTAAATTAAATTTATAACGGCATAGGGTATTGTTAGAGGGTCTAACTACGCTGAGATTTGATTCAATAATTTTTTGATTGCTCAACCATGCTCTAATTGGCTGTTTCACAATTATGAGTTGGGTTTTGTGTCGTTAGTGCTTGAAAAACAATGCGTTTTGTTTTTTGTAAGTATCAATATCGTATTTTTTTACGATTTTGCTCTTCAGTTTTTTGTTTGACATAAATTTAGTATTGAAAGTTTGTTAAAAGAATAGGTGAGCGGGCTAAAAAAAGGCAAGATTCATAGATTGAAAAAAACTAGTTTAGTAATGAAAAACGTACAAAATAGTGAAGCAGCGTATGTCTCGGGTATTGGTTTAAGATGAAAGCTTATTACATTCCCAAAGCGACAAGTAATTTTTAATAACTTGTTGCTTTTATTTTTCTCTAATTGGGCTGGCGAAGTACGAACTCATACCCAATTGAATCCCATGTAATTAGTTCTTGTTTTGCCTTCTTCATTCAACATGTTGTGGGTAAGACTGATGACTTAAGTGCATTTTTCCGACTTAATTCGTCTAGATTTGTTCAGTAAATTTGTGACAGTGTATTTTTCGAGTGGTTGCTCAATGTAGTTGACATGTCCAATGTTAAGAGTAGCCTAGCTGCATAAAATATCCATTTGGAGCTACTCAAATGATCTTGAAGAATACTAAACAAATTGAGCTTATGCGTAAGTCTGGCCTGTTGCTGCATCAAGCTCACATGGTTGCTAAGGACATGGTTGAGCCGGGAGTATCCACTGCAGAAATTAATGCGGAAGTGGAAAAATTTATTACTACAAATAATGCAATTCCCCTCTTTAAGGGAGTTCCCGGTATTGTTCCTTTTCCGGCGGGATGCTGCATGTCTACCAATGAAGAGGTTGTTCACGGTATCCCTTCTGCTCGCAAACTTGTGGATGGGGATATTCTGAGCATTGATATTGGTGTGCGCTTAAATGGTTGGTGCGCAGATTGTGCATGCACTCACGCTGTCGGCAAAATTAATACAGAAAAATCTAATCTTATGACCGTAACAGAAGATTGTTTGCGGATAGCAATTAAGGAAATAAAGCCTGGTGTAAAATGGAGTGTTATTGCTAAAAAGATGGCAAAAAATGCTCGTAATGCCGGATTTTCTGTTGTCGAAAATCTCGTGGGACATGGCATCGGTGAAGGACTTTGGGAATCACCTGAAGTGCCCAATTATTACTCAAGAGAGCTTAAAGATTTTAAACTCAAACAAGGGCTTGTTATTGCAGTGGAGCCAATGATCAATGCTGGGGTTAAAGAAAACAAAACCCTCAAAGATCATTGGACAATTGTTACCAAAGATAACAAGCCGTCTGCTCATTTTGAGCATTGCATCGTAGTTACCTCGACTGGATCAGAGGTTTTGACCTGCGGCGCTAACGGTGAAGGTTGGGCTATGTAGGTGGGAATTAACCCTTAGTAAGTACCACCTCGAAGCAAGTCGTATACCCATATCTTCGAATTCGAGGCCGTACCGTGCTAGAAAGAGGAGTGAGAAGGAGTGCTGGGTTTTTATGAATTTCCAGCAACGTACTCGTTCCATCCTCGGACAATAAATTCGATTTGAATTGTAAAAGAAGCTCCATAGACAAGTTGTCTATGGAGCTTCTTTTTTATTCTTCACATGGTGTCTGGTGCACACGTTTTTTTCGAGATGATCGTTTTAAGAATAGGCATGCAGCGAGTAGATTGATGATCAGACTTAAGCCGAGCGCAATGCGCAGCGCTTGCGAAGAAAGCCCTGTTGGGGCGTTAGCCTGTATGATTCCTTGCTCTGCAACTTTGATCCGCATTTCTGCCCTGTGCCCCATGTCGGATGAGGATATACGCCATGTTCCTGGGATGTTCGGCACAAAGGCGAAGTTACCAAGAGCGTCGGTTCGACCGTTTTGAAACTCAGCATCCCCCTCTTTTGCCGTCGGTGCAAAGACAAGGACTTCCGCGTATGACATAGGGTCGCCCCCTGCGTATCCAAAGCGTACTGCTACAGTTTTGCTTGAAATGCTGTTGGCCGTTACCCCGTGCGCAAATGCTGATTCGGCTGCGAATACACACATTACTGTCAAAACGAGCGTCAGTAGATCCAGATGTCTACGCATGTTACTTCGCAATCGGGAAGGTTAGGGTAGCGCGGAGTACGTGGCTCTGGTATTTTTGACCGTTACCTTCTGCAACATGCTGTACGCGGATCATCCATAATCCTGAATTTGAAATATGAATTTTTGCGATGCCATCACCGTAAGGCTCAGTGGTGTATGCGTAGGTGTTTTCAGTGTCGGTAAAGCCTTTGTATGTGGCAAAAATATTTTCAGGTGCTACTGTTTTTCCGTTGAAGAGTACCTTGATGCGGATGTCATCGCCGACATGAGCTGTGAGTGGGTTATCAATGGGAACAATTTCCAATGTATGCCCAACAGTGCGGTCAAATTTTGCAGTCTTACCGTCTACAGGAAGAATGGATTTTGCAAATTTTTCAAATTTCTTTGTGAGGATAACACCCTTCAGTGTGGATTTATCGCCTTTTTTCCAGCCCTGTGTGGTTTTGCTCCATACTTCGCCTTTACGGTGGGCAGATAGTACTGCTGCTTCTCCGGCTTTGAGTGTTACGCTGCCATCCCATGTCAGGTATGGTTTGTTAGGGTGGAGAGTAACGCCGGAATCGTCGTAGGATGCAACAACACTTTCGGCTGCTTCAAGCTCTTCACTTCGCATAAATG
Source organism: Halodesulfovibrio sp. MK-HDV (assembly GCF_009914765.1). Taxonomy (NCBI): domain Bacteria; kingdom Pseudomonadati; phylum Thermodesulfobacteriota; class Desulfovibrionia; order Desulfovibrionales; family Desulfovibrionaceae; genus Halodesulfovibrio; species Halodesulfovibrio sp. MK-HDV. Next base: position 53,908 of record NZ_WYDS01000003.1, read on the forward strand.
AATGTGAGGAAGCGAGGCTGAACGGGAGTTTTTGGCCTTCATGATAGGATTGCCACTGCTGTGGAACAAGGATGAATTCATGACCGTACGCAAGAGAGGTTGTGGCGAGTAACAAGACCATACACATAAAGATAGCATTTTTTTTCATTACGTTCTCCTTTGGTAACACGAAATTTAATTTGGTATACAGCTAGCAGCCGCTAATATGGAAGTCAATAGAGATATCTGCAATATGTCTGGTGTGTTATTGTTGAACTGTTTTTGAGGTTGATGGGGTATCTGCTTTAAAGACTGACATTATTTAGCCGGATGGCATGAATTCATGGGAGTTCTATGAGGTTGGTGCGTGCTTTTTTGATGACAAGGAACAGGTGGTGAGGATAATAATATTTTTGCACTCTATGCATGCGTTGGTTGTCTTTTCTGGAGGGATCTTCAGCCGTATTTTGTAGTGTCTGTGTGGGGTAGCTGTGTCATTAGAGAAGGCGCAAAAGATGTGTGTATGACGGTGTAGCAATGGAGAATGTATTGACGAAATTAGAGCAGCAAACGGCTGAAGGATTGATTCCAGTGGCATTGACGCATTGCGTAGAGTATGAATATCGCGCTGTGCATGAGGCTGTAAGGGATTGTTTGCAGGCTATTCACTTTGCACCTTCGACAGGGGCAAAGGTTTTGGTGAAGCCTAATTTTCTGAAGGTCGATAGCAACGGGCTTTGTTGTACGCATCCTGTTGTTGTGGAAGCCGTGTGCGAAACACTGCTTGAATACGGATGCTCAGTTACAGTGGGCGATTCCCCCGCCTTTGGTTCTGCTGCGTCTGTTGCTCGGAGTATCGGCTTGCTGGAAGGGTTGGAGCGTCTAACTGTTCCACTTATTACGTTAGATTCTCCAACGTGCGTGAAGTTTGAAAGCGGCACTTCTATCGGTATATCCCGTAGCGCGCTTGAATGCGATATGTTGTTCAATGTGCCGCGGATGAAAGCCCACACGCAAATGCGGACAACTTTTGCGGTGAAAAATTTATTTGGCTGTGTGAGCGGGGTTCGTAAAGCTATTGCGCATTCTACGCACGGGGATAAGGCAAACGCTTTTAGAGAATTGCTTGTGGATGTTGCTTTGGCATTGCCGCCAGCTGTGAGTGTTGCGGACGGTATTGTCTGTATGCATAAAACAGGACCCAGCGGCGGAGCACCGTATTCTTTGGGACTCATTGGCGCGGCTGGTGATCCCGTCTCTTTGGATACTGCGTTGTATTCTGTCTTGGGATGCACAGTTGACGAAATGCCGTTATGGGGCGAGCTACAACGCAAAAATCTACGCGGCGCTTTTGAGGAACAACTTGAGTACGTACTTGCATCGCCATACGAGTTTGATGCTGGTGGATTCATACTTCCGTATCAGCTTACGCCGGAAACATTTCATCCAGTCCGGTTACTGCGGAGCAGCGTAAAACGTTTATGGAAACGGTACTTGTGTCCGTAGCCTAATGAGTTAAATGTTGAGATTTAACTGCTCGCTGGTGGTTTTCCAGTTCCATAGAAAGTTTTGGGAGCGGATGTTCAATCGTCAGCGTTTGCCCGTGCATGGTCACAAGTGTACCTGCCGCTACGGAACCGCGTATCATGACGCGATGAATAGGATGTGTGGCGCGTGGGGTAACACGGTTGACGATGGATTTACGAATTCGTTTGGCTTTTTGAAGCAACTTGTCTGCCCGTTGACGCATGGAGCCGGTAAGCTCTTTTTCCTGACTTTTTTTAATCCAGTCATCCAGCTTTGAAATTGATTGCGCTAAAACTGTTTCAGCCTCAGATGTTATTCTGCGTAAAGCGTTCGGTGAGTCTGCTTCATTTGTAATAATAAGAATGGGTGGAGTACCGTTTTCGCCGCCAGCTCCGGCAATATTAATTTCACTTCCTGCTATTAGCGTGCTGCCAAGCACTGTCCCTTTGTCTGTACAGGTTCGGATGGCACTTCCGGCTGTGAGTTCAGAATTCACAATAGAACCGGAGGTCACAATGCTATGTGCCGCAACAACATCTGCATTATGCATGTGATTGGCATAAACAGAACCTTTTGAGGTTACGCTGCTGGATTTGTTCATAATAATCGCACCGGAAACAAACACATCGCCACCACAGGTGATATTTCCCTGATCCACATTACCGTCTACAATAACGTGTTGCGGTGCTTCTACTGTAAAGCCTGCTGTGATTGAGCCTGTAATATGCACAGAGCCTCGTTTCACAACGATATTGCCAGTCTTCATGTTCACATCACCCTCAATGCGCAAAACGTCGGTGATGGATAAAATATCGTCGCGGATACTCATGAGACCTTTGCGTTCGGAATAGTATACGGTGTGCCCACCATGCTGAGGAATGCCGAATAAATTATCTCCAATGCTTAATACTGGCTTCTCTTTTCCTATACTGACGGGAGCGGTTTGTTCCATGACGGGTAATGCGTTGCCGTATACATCAAAGCCATTAGATGATTCCGGTGTGGGCATTTCGATAGCAACCGGTGTATGCGCAGGAACTTCAGCAAAAAAGCCCTGATCCTTAAAATCTATTGGCTCGGATGATTCCTGCATAGTGCGTAATACCCGTTCCGGTAATAGCGGTAAAATTACGGATGGCTCTTCATGTATGGCAGGTCTACCTTTGCAAATTGGTACCATACAAACAGGCAAACCATTTGAAATAGCCTTACGCAACGCGGCGTTAAACCGAGCTGTATCTATGGGAGCGTTAACGTCTAATTGCCAGAGAGCTGCTGCATAGTTACTGAGCAGAAGAGAGTTTCCTGAAAAGTCTTTATGGTAGATGTCACCATAGACAGTCATGCCGTCGTTTGCCGGATACAAAATTGGGCGCACAACAATCTTGTTGTTATCAACATGGAGGACCCCAAGAGCTGTTGCGTATATTTTATCTGTTGCCGTATCTATCGAATAATTATGCAGTTGATCCAGTTCTTCCTCACTGTTTCCAACTTCTGATGTGAGATGGAAATGTTCAAGGCGTAATACTTTGCCTATGCAAGTTCCTGGAGTTACAGGCAATGATGGGTTTCCGGCAAGCTCTATGTATCGGGAAAATATGGATTCTTCTTCAGTGAGAACGGGTTTGTTGTTCTGCGGCATACTATCCTCCGGCCCGCAAGGCATTTTGCTAAAATAAGCAAGAATAAGAGTGACTAGTGGATGTTAAAGTATGCGCTATTTTACTCCCCGATTCTATGTAGCTGTGGTATATATGTGACTAATATTGATTGATAATAAAAGAAATAGTGTGGATTTGTAGGATGCTGGAGATGATACGTGCTGTACTTGCCTTTTTTAGCAGCAGGAGTAGGTTCAGCGCAGCCATACAGGGTGGCCAGATATAATGATGAATAGAGGTTGGAGATAATAGAATGACTTCTCTTCCTATTGGACTGTTTGATTCCGGTGTTGGCGGGTTAACTGTGCTTAAAGCATTACGTTCTACCTTGCCGTGCGAAGAAATATTGTATCTTGGTGATACAGCACGCTTGCCTTACGGAACTAAAAGTCAGGAAACCATTGTCCGCTATGCCGTGCAGGCCGCAGGAAAATTAGTGGAACGTGGTGTTAAAATGCTTGTTATCGCCTGCAATACTGCAAGCTCTGTAGCTATTGAACCATTGCAGAAGGCGTTTCCAGATATTCCTGTGCTGGGCGTTGTAAAACCCGGTGCTGCTGCAAGTTGTGCAGCAACAGAGAATGGTAGTATTGTCGTGCTTGCTACAGAATCAACCATTCGCGGTAATGCCTACCAGCGGGAAATTTTTGCGCTGCGTCCAGATATTCAGGTTACAGGACTTCCGTGTCCGTTGTTTGTTCCTCTTGCAGAAGAAGGGTGGACTGATGGCGATCTCGTGGAAGGTATTGTGGCGCGTTATCTAGATCCTTTGTTTGCTTCCCCGCTTGAATCTGCACAAAAAAAAGCACCGGACACAGTTGTGCTCGGTTGCACCCATTTCCCTCTGCTTGCGCCATCTATTCGCAATGTCGTGGGAGATTCTATCCACATTGTTGATTCAGCAGAAACCACAGCGCAGGAAGTGAAGAAAATGCTTTCAGCACGCGGACTGCTTCGTAAAGAAACATCTTGTGGAAGAACACATTTTCTTACCACAGACGATATTTCACGCTTTGCTCGAACTGGTAGCTGGTTTCTGGGGCTGCCTATCGAAGTTGATGACGTTGAGTTGATCGATTTGTAATCAACAAAGCATATGTCTTTAAAGGCTGAGGGAATATTTTATTTGTCGTACTTGTAACTTCTCATGACTTGAGAACAACTAACGCGTCAAAAAGAGTGTTCTTTCAGCCTGTTATTTGCCTTTTATTCTTTTCTTTCTATCCTCCAAAATTGATTACGATCTCTTATATTCCTAAATAAATCGCATAGAAAGGTAGTCCAGCTTCGCGGTCAAGGGGGCGTCCCCCTTGCGGGTGCAGGGCAGAGCCCGCCCCTCGGAGAGTGGCTAAAGGTATACCATTCATATCATTTTTTTATGTAGTGTCCGGTGTATACTGGTTGAGACAGACAACACTCAACACGTAATACGGCATTATGGAGAAGATGATGAGATATGATCGACTGATGCGGTGCGGACGCATCTATGCAGGTGTATTGGTACTTTTTTTGTTTGCCGCGTGCAGCTGGGGAAATTGTGCTCAACTATCTTCACCGTTGGTTGCTGTGGCGGTGCCTGCGGATGCTTCTCCACTTCGTTTACATGCTAAGTATACCCCTATTCCTAGTCATTCGAGAGTGTATCCAAAAACAGGATTGGCGCATTTCACGCCGGAAGCGCAGGGTTTTGTGTGCCCACCCGGTAAAATATTTTTCATTTCCGCTTTTGGCGACAGTCTGATTTCCGGATTCGGACTCGATAACGCAATGAATTCGTTTCCTGTTGTGTTGCAGAATACACTGCGGGAACTGGGATATTCTGTTGTTGTAGAAAATGATGGTGTTGAAGGAAATACAACTGCGCAGGGGCTTGCCCGTTTACCAAGAATATTATTGACCAGACCGGACATCATAATTTTGGAGTTAGGGGCGAACGATATGTTGCAGCATCGGAGTGTGCCGCGCATGAAGAGTAATCTGGCAGAAATGATTTGTGAAATTCAGGATGTGAAGATTCGGTTGCTGTTTACCGGAATGTATTCGCTTCCCCATTTCGGGAAGAAATACGTGGATAAATTTGATGCAGCATTTCCAGATCTTGCCGCTAAATATAATGTAGCATTTTATCCGTTTTTCCTTGAAGGGGTTGCGCTGGACCATTCACTGAATCAGAAAGACGGGCATCATCCTAATGCCGCGGGTGTTAAGGTTCTCGTACGTAATATTCTTCCCTATGTTGTTAAACAGATTGAATCAATTTGTACGGAAAAGCTCTAATAATGATCGTAGATAATTCCCTTGCTAAGGTAATTTGTTCTGTGCATAGTATGCGCCTAAGTAAAAGATTTTCCCCCTGGAGGAACGAATGAAAAAATACGAATGCCCATGTGGTTATGTGTATGACCCTGAACTTGGCGATATAGAAAGCAATATTCCACCTGAAACATCATTTGAAAATTTGCCTGAAGACTGGGTTTGTCCACTTTGCGGCGCAGAAAAGGAATTTTTTGAAGCTGTTGAGTAATTGATTCAAAAAACGACAAGAAGCGATTTTAATCTGAGATTACAGATTGAAGTCGCTTTTTTAATATCCTGATATTTAACAGTATAATGATGATTTTGCACCTGACCCGCTGTGTGCTAGTATGTTGCAACGAATACATAGGGGGGTGATTCTTGTTACTATTCCGTAATGCAAAATTTTCTATAGCAACAAAGTTTGCTGTTGCAGCTGCAATTTTTTTTAGCTGCTCANGGCTGGTCGTGCTTTGTGCATTGCTTACGCTTGCTGCGAGCTCTCCCCTTACGCCTTTGGACATTTTATGGCTCATGGCTTGCTGTGCCGCCATTACTGTTCCCTGCTTCTATTACATGTTTAATAAGTTATGCAGAGGGCTGGTGTGTCGTCCCCTTGAAGCGCTTACCCATACTGCAACAGAGCTTGGTAGCGCACCTCTTCCTACCGAAATCCCCAAAGAACTCGAACTTGATGCGTTGACCATGGCGCTTGTTCGTTCCGGTGAAGTATTCAGCAGACGAATGCAGAATGCCACGGAGCGTCGTTCGTATTTCGAATCCCTTTTCAAAGGTATGCCGGGCTATGTATCTGTAGTCGATACCTCCTTCACCATTGTTCATGCTAACAATGCATTTATGGAAACTTTTGCCATTGCTGAAGGACGTTCCTGTCGGCATGTTTGCACCCGTGAATTTCCCGGAGGCAATTGTCCTGTGGCAAAAGTCTTTATTTCGAAGGAACCAGTGGTCGTGACTGAAGAAGGGATATACCCTGATGGAACGGCTGCGCTATGGCTTGTGAGTGTTTCCCCAGTATTTGATTCCATGGGGCAACTTGCGGCTGCTATTGAATCCCGTCTTGATATTTCTGAAGTAGTTAAAGCAGACGTCACCAGATTATACGGAACCTAGGGCTGTCTTGGACAGGGCTGGAATGCGACTCTCGCCATTGGCGTTGAGCGCTTTGCTGCGTCCATAAGATAGCCCCCTGTAATCGGGGGGGGGATGATTACAGGGGGCAAGATAGGTTGGTCTGAATCTACGCCTCGGAAATAGAACTATAACTGTAGGGGGGGGAAGTCAGTTATAGTCCGTACCGTATTCAGATCCTAAGCACGACGGTTGGTACGTTGGGGGGGGGACGCCTAATCGCTGGCAATCCAACCGTCTGGTTGTCTTATAGCATCTATCATGCCAAAAAGTTAAGTTTTGTCTTGCTAAAAAAGAATCTATAAAACAACATGTTACGTATTTGCTGTTGTTCGGCTGGTTCTAACTACAGAATAATGAGCAAAAAAGTGCGAAATCGAACGTGCGGAAACGCACGTTGTGCGGAATCGAACACGTTATGAAATCTTTCGATAGAGTGCATATCTGGAAATACCCAGATACTCAGCTGCTTTTGTTTTGTTTCCGTCAAATTTCGACAGTGCTTTGCGAATGACCGATTGGGTTACATCTTCCAGCTTGAATGGCGTATCCGGTAAAATAATAGTGGAAGACGCTATATCAATAGATGGCAGATGCGGTGCCGATGGCAGTGATGAAGATATTTCCTGAACTGCTCTTGCTGCATAGGATGATGTGATAAATTCCAAGTGTTCCGGACGGAGCACGATGTCGTCATGAATAAGAACAGCACGTTCTATAGTATTTTCCAGTTCGCGCACGTTCCCCGGCCACGGATAATCCCTGAGCAGGGTATGAGTTTCAGGAGCAATGGAGGCAAAACGCTTTCCCTTGCGTTTAACTTGCTTGCGCAGGAACAAAGAAGCCATTTCCGTAATGTCATTTTGACGTTCCCGTAATGGCGGAAGACGTAAGTGTCCTACAGTGAGCCTGTGATACAAATCGCGGCGGAAAAGACCTTCTTCCACCATCAATTCGATGTTTTTGTTACCAGCACCAATGATGCGGGCAGCAAAGTGCTTTTTCTGCAAGCCGCCGACCCTATAAAAGGTTCTCTCTTCCAGTACACGCAGCAGTTTGGGCTGTAAGTTCAGAGGCATTTCAGCAATTTCATCTAAAAATAGTGTACCGTTGCCTGCCAGTTCGAGTTTACCGGCAGAACCACCGGCACGAGAACCGGTGTAGGCTCCTGCTTCATATCCGAAGAGTTCACTTTCAAACAGTGATTCAGCAATGGCAGAGCAGTTAAGGGCAACAAACGGGGAATCACAATGGGTTTCCCCGTGGTGAACAAGCCGCGCGATGACCTCTTTACCCGTACCGGTTTCCCCTTCAATAAGAACAGGGACGTCGGGTTCATGGTGAAAAATTGTGGCATCGCGGATTATTTCCTGCATTCGCGATGATCCGGAAATAACTTCTCCAATACCCGATACATTGCGCAGTTGAGAGCGCATCTTTTCTAAATCTTCCTGTAAAGATTCTTTGGCCTCAGCAACCCTTTCTTCCATATTCTGCTTCAGGTCTGTATTTTCAAAAAGCAGAATCTGGTGTTCGGAACTGCGTTCAACCGCAGCTGCAAGCTCCCGTGCATTTATCGGCTTATTCAAGTAGTCATACGCACCGTTTCTCAGCGCTGTAATGGCTGTGTCCATGTCCCCATGACCGGTGATAATTATTACATCACTGCGCTTGCTGGTTTTGCATGCTTTCAGTTCTGCAAGCATAGAAAGGCCGTCCAGTGTCGGCATTTTTATGTCTGTAATAATAAGCGGGTAGTAGCTTTCTTTTGCATGATTCAGCGCTGCTACAGGATCGCTGAATGTGCTTGGCTGATGCCCTAAGTCTGTGAGCACAACGCTCAGACTTTGCAGGCTTGTGGAATTGTCATCAACTATGAGTATTCGCATACAGATCTCTTAAGCAGCCGGAGCCTGTGGAAGTAAAATTTTAATTAATGTCCCGTGGTTATCGGATAACGGGGACTTAGCCGTGATAGTTCCTTCCCAGCTGGTAACAAACGTGTGCACCAGAGCAAGTCCCAGTCCCATATTTTTCCCGGATTCTTTTGTGGTAAAGAAAGGATCAAATATCTTTTCGCCAAGTCCCTTCAGACCGGGGCCGTTATCCCTGATACTGAGTTGGACGTAACCGTCATCTGTTTCGCGGGTAGTAATTGTAATACTGCGCCGTCCCTCTTCATCTTCTAATGCATGAGCAGCGTTCATCACAATATTGATGACAATCTGTTCCAGCTGGATCGGCAACGCGAGTACAGGGGGCAGGTTGTCCTGTAGTTCTTCGTGTATGCTGACATTTCGGGTTTCCAGCTTGCTTTGCAGTAATGTGAGGGATTGCACGACGGCATAGTTCACATCCGATCGCTGAAGCGGGAATGAGCCCTGATGGCGTACAAGTGAGCGCATGTGTGTAATTATGTCTTCAATGGTTCCGGTTTCTCGTAAAATCCACCCAAGACGTTCCTGCAAAATTTCGGTTGGTACGCTGCCACGCTGTTCGACCATTAAATCCAGTCCACTGGCATAAAGGCGCAGTGCCGACAATGGCTGGTTGATTTCATGGGCGATACCGGCAGCAAGAGTGCTCATGGCTTCCAGTTTACGCATCTGCTGGGTGCGCTGAGCTATCTTTTTCTTTTCGGTAATATCTTCCAGAAGAATAATCGCTGACGAAAATAATTTGGTTCGATGCAGCGGACATGCCGTGATCCGGAATGTGGTTTCTGCTCCATCAAGTGCAGTAGAGAATTCACACTCATGCTCTTTTCCATCTGAAATTGTGAGACTTGTGGTTTTGTCGAGCAGGCATTCTCCATCTTCATCGAGCGTCGTGAGAATGGGAGGGCAACTGACAGGGTACGATTCGTTTTGCAACTTAAACCATTTGCGGAACTGCCGGTTTGCTGCCGTAATGTTCCGTTGACCATCCACAACCGCGATTGCCAGCGAAAGGTTGTTGGTGATCAGATGATACTGACGCTCTGTGATGGCGAGCTTTTCTTGAAAACGGGTCAGCTGTGTAATATCAAGCCCCATAAGCAGAATAAGCTGTTCCCCGTCCGTATCGGTGAATGGGTAGCTTAAAAAGCGGTACGAACGTCCAGAACGTGGACTTTTCCATGCAGAAAATGATGGAGAGCCTGTTTCGAATACATCAAACGGTGGCAAATATGGATGCGTTGGTGTGCCGGAAAGTTCTGCATTTCCGGTGAATGCGTAGTAACAGGAGTCCCCTGTTGTTAGCTGCACTTGTTCACGGAACGGTTTGTTGATGTACCGTAACGTAAATTGGGGTGTAACTAATGCTACGAATTCTGGAAGCTTATCAAGTATAGCGAGCAAGTTAAGACGTTGGCGGTCAGATTGTTTTTGCGTCGGGTAGATGTCTGAGCCCAAAGACAGCGTGCTACTTATCTGCTTACTTCCGTCAGCAAGACGCAGCGGGCGTGGATGTACGAGAATTGTTACTCGCTGACCGTATGTGTCGAGAAAAAATAAAGGAAACGAGCTGACTTTTCCTGCCATCTGTAGCTGGATGTGATGAGAAAGCGTTGAGAGGTTCTCCGGCTCAAGGAGTTGCCCTTTAAGGTTTTGAAGAACGTCTTTGCGTTCCCACCCTAATGATGATGAAAAAAAATTTCGTACATAGTCGAGATCGAGACTCTGGTCAGAAGCGCACGTATCGCTTAACTGACGCAACAGGCTGGAAACTGCTTCCGGCAATTGGGAGGTCGAGTATGATAATGTAGCAGTTGGCAGTAGCTGAGCCATGAGGTCTCCCGACTAAGTAATATTAAGAGAGCTTCTCTATATTGCGCGTAATTTCTTTTGTGGTCTTAATGGTGAGTGCTTCGAGCTGCTGCAACTGCTCAATAGGAATTTTCTTTTCATTGGTTATCGCGTTGTGGACTTGTATGAGGGCATTGCCCAAACTATTTGCGCCGATATTAAATGCTGCCGCTGCAAAGGCCTGACTATGCAGTGCTGCATTATCATAGGCGTTTTCCTGTAAAAAGAGTTTCAATCCATACAGACGTTCCGCCACTTCGTCTACAAAGAGAGAGTAGAGCCTGCATATAAGCTCTGTGTCGTCTTCAAGGCGCACTAATGTTCCTTCCACGTCCAGAAGCTGCGTCATGTCTGTTTCTTCAATCTCAGGTTCGGGCTGTGCCGGTAGTTCTTCCGGTTGAAGTACTCGTGCAATCTCACGATAAAATTCAGAAGCATGTATCGGTTTCGCTACATACCCGTTCATACCAGCCTCAATAAATCGTTCTTTATCACCTTTAAGGGCAAATGCTGTTACTGCGATAATCGGTAAATCTGTCGGGGTTTCCGGAATAGTTCCAGAACGGATATGGTGCATAGCTTCCAAGCCGGTAAGGAAAGGGAGCTTGATCTCAGTAATGACTAGATCAATGGATTCGGAGGCAAGCAATTCAAGCAGCTCTGCTCCGTTTGATGTTACATGGCATGTAAAACCTTTCTTCTCCAAGAGCTCAAGAAGCAACTTTTGTCCGACAACATTATTATCGGCAATGGCCACCTGAAGCCCCATAGGGAATTCTGGAATCGGGCCCGGTTCGATTACTTGTTCTTCCGTCTCGCCGTGTTCAAACTGAGCGGTGAAATGGAATGTACTTCCTGCGCCAGCCTTACTTCGCACCCATATCGTTCCATTCATGAGTTCTACAAGGTCACGACAAATGGCAAGCCCCAGTCCTGTTCCACGGATAGGGATTGTCCCTTCTGCAAGTACCTGTTTGTATGGTTCAAAAATGTAGTTTTGCTCTTCTTCTGTAATGCCGACGCCCGTGTCGCGAACAGAGAAGAGAAGCATGCGGTATTTGGGAGCGGGCACATGCTGTTGTTCGGTATAGGTACCCAGTGTTGCAAGGTCAGAGATCTCAAGGGAAATGCTTCCTTGCTCTGTAAATTTGATAGCGTTGGAAAGCAGGTTGGTAATAATTTGCGAGACACGGGTGGGGTCGCCCTTTAAGAGTGTAGGAACAAAGGCAGGAATATCGTAGGTAATGGTAAGGTTTTTCTGGTGAGCTTTCGGTGTCTGTGTGCGAATAATTTTGTTGATAAGTTTTTCAAGATCAAACCGTTTTGGAGTCAGCGACATTTTTCGTGCTTCGATACGGGAGAGGTCGAGGATGTCATTCAAAATATCGAGTAAATTTTCTGCTGAATCCAGCACCGTAGTCATGTATTCTTTCTGGTCTTTGTCCAGCGCTGTCTCTAAGGCGAGGTCTGTCATACCTACAATTCCGTTGAGTGAATTGCGGATTTCATGGCTCATATTTGCAAAAAAGCTGGATTTAGCACTATTTTCCAATTCTGCCTTTTGCCTAGCTTCTGTCAGGCGTGCTTCTTCGGAATGTTTAATAAGCGCAATCTCGATGGCAGAATGGAGTTTTCTTGCATCAAAAGGCTTGAGAATGAACCCATAAGGGTTGGAAGACTTGGCGCGGTCGAAAGTGCCTCTATCTGAATAAGCGGTGAGAAAGACAACTGGAATTGCATACTTAGCGTTGAACAGATGCGCAATAGCAATCCCGTCCATTTCGCCCTTAAGGTTAATATCCATAAGAACTAAATCTGGGGAATGTTTTTCAGCTGCCTGTAGTGCGCTTTCTGCCGTATTGGCAACAGCACAGACACTGTACCCGAGGGTTTCCAGTGTACCTTTAATATCAAGCGCAACAATGCGTTCGTCATCAACCACAAGTATACTTATAGAGGCCATGTCTTTCTCCGCTCTGCCGCACGTGCTGGCATGCGGAAACACGTTTGAGCGCATGCGGCGTATGAGATTTCAAACAGCAATGGTTTGCTATTATGAAGATGTGAATACGTAAAGCTCTTGATGTATATGCAATAAATGCATGTGGTTGTCTAGGCGGAGTATGGGGAATTTTTTAGTAAAAATACAAAAAAAAGGCGATCAAGATGACCGCCTTTTGCAACCGAAATTTGCGTGACTACATGGTCTGGAGATTCCAGACAACGCGGCCTACAACGTCTTCTGTACAGCGGTCCATTGGCAAGTACTGCTCAGGGTGAGCAGGGTTTTCACTGCGCAGAATGAAACGCTGATTTGCTGCATCCAAGAAGATGCGTTTAATGGAGATACCTTCGTACGGAACGTATACACCGTAAATTTCACCTGAAAGGATGTTGGTTTGAGCAGTATCAAGACCAACATAAGCCCCTTTTTTAATAAGAGGTTCCATGCTGCAAGCATCAACACGGAAAATTTGAATAGTAGCACCAGCAAAAGATTGTGGGATGGAAAGTTTGCCAACACTAGTGAAGCGACGAGTCTCTTCACTTTCGTTGGTAACTTCAACATTCTGCATGGAGTGAATTGTTACGACAGCGCTGCGTGCATCTGGATCACCAAATTTAGCAGGGTTTTCAAAAACCCGTCCCGCAGCAGGGCCTTCAACAGGCTGGTAGCCGTCTTCCTCTGTACGCAAGTACATAGGGCCGACGCCTTTTTTAAGCCAGTCCGGATTAAGACCAAACTTTTCAAATAGCTTCATGTACCAGTCAGATGGAACAGAATCACGACGCTTTGCGTCAGAGATACTTGATTGGCGAATATCAAGAACTTCCGCCAATTCAACCTGAGTTCTGGTGTTTGTAGCAAGTTTTATACGTTCAAAAACTTCATCAAAGGTGGACACGGTGTCTCTCCCGCCAAGACGTTAGAATAAGCTCAAGCTTACGGGGGCTAGTCTTGTCGTTGAAAATTGCTGGGTATTGTGAGTAGTGCTGCGGCATGATTGTATGAAACAATCAACGCAGTCTGCGAAACAATAGAAACATTGTTCTCATGCAAAAAACATCAAAAAACCCCGATAGTAGGTCTCAAGATGACTAAAAGTTTTTAAACTCTTAGTATATGCAAACACTCTTTGTGGACGGATTTGCAATGCTTTGTCAATATCACGGCGTATGGATATTCATTAAAAATTGTAAATCAATGCTGTGAGTATTGCTGTGTGATGCCCTTTACTCTTCGTTGTGCGGGAAGTTCAAGGCATCATCATTGTATGAGAGAGTAGTGTAAATTGCTGAAAATTTCATCAGAAAAAATGTAAACATAAAAAAGAGCGTAGCGGCATTTTTAAATGATGCTGCTACGCTCTTATGCATTGTTTTTTCTACTGCATTTCTTGAAGGAACTTATTGTCCGGTGTCACGATGATGCGAGTATTGTTTCTGAAGCTGTCCTGGTATGCTTCCAGTGAACGCTGGAAGTTGTAGAACTCTTCATCTTTACCAAGCGATTCTGCGTAAATCTTAGTTGCGCTAGCGTCGCCCAGACCACGAATGATCTCGGACTCTTTGTTTGCTTTCGCAAGAATGATTGTACGTTCTCTGTTTGCCAGAGACTTAATAGTAATAGACTGCTGTTGGCCTTCGGAGCGGTACTGCTTTGCCTGACGTTCACGTTCTGCACGCATACGTCCGAAAATAGCACGCTGGTTCTCCGGTGGAAGGTCGGTGCGTTTAATACGCACATCAACAATCTTGATACCGTATGCAGAAATTAATTCTGATGAACGTTTGGTAACCATTTGCATGATGTTGTCACGTTCAGTCGAAACAATTTCAGTAAGCGTGTAGTGACCAAGCGCTGCACGCAACTGGGAGTATACAATATCATCAAGGCGTGCCTGAGCACCCGGAATTGTACGGACGGTCTGGTAGAAGAGGAGAGGGTTCACAATGCTCCAACGAGCGTAGTTGTCCAATACAAGAGCTTTTTTGTCTTTTGTAAGGGCTTCCGCAGGCTGTGCATCGTACTCCAGAAGACGGGCATCAAAGTAGATGACGTTCTGGATGAACGGGATTTTGAAGTGCAGACCAGGTCCATAAACATTATTGTCCGGTTTACCAAGCTGGAGAACAATAGCCTTTTCAGTCTGCTGAACAATAAAGGCAGACTGGAATACTACAGCGACAATAAGAACCAGCAGAATAAGAATAGGAGTAGTTGTTTTTTTCATTACTTACTCCCCTTCATCATGCTGTTACTGCTGTCGTTGAGCGGTAAAAATGGAATGGTTGGAGTAACGCCTTTGTTAGGTACAATCACTTTGTTCACTCCGGAACCACTGAAAACGTTTTCCATAGCTTCTAAATACATTCTCTTTCTGGTAATGGATTTAGCCTGATTATACTCAGCAAGGATTGCAAGGAATCTTGATGCATCACCCTGAGCTTTGCTAACGGTAGACTCTTTGTATGCCTCTGCTTTGTTAACGATTTCTGCTGCGGCACCACGTGCTTTTGGCAGAATGTCGTTACTGTAGGCCTCAGCTTCGTTGATAATACGGCTGCGGTCTTCACGGGCACTTGCAACGTCTTTAAATGCGTCAACAACCTCTTTCGGAGGATGAACGTCCTGCATTTGCACCGCAACAATCTGAATGCCTGCTTTGTAACGATTCAGAATATCCTGCAGCAGTTGGCGGCAGTCGTTCTGAATTTTCAGTTTCCCTTCAGTCAGAGCATTGTCAATCTGGTTGTGGCCGATAACTTCGCGCATGGCGGCTTCGGCAGCACTTTTAACAGTGACAGCCTGCTGGGTAACATTAAACAGGTAGTCCACAGCGTTGCTGATGCGGTACTGAACAATGAACTGAACATCAACGATGTTCTCATCACCAGTAAGCATGAGTGACTCCGCCTTTACAGTACGGGACTGTCCCTGCTGGAAAGACGATGCTTTACCAGTAGATCGGAACCCGACCTCAATACGGCGGATTTGAGACACTTTAGGTTTATAAACTGTCTCAACAGGGTAAGGAAGATGGTAATGTGGTCCAGGACCAGTTGTGGCAACATATTTGCCGAACTGGAGGACAACACCTTCTTCATCAGGTTGCACAATGTAAATGCCGGATGCGAGCCAAAAAAGAACTACTAGGGCAAGAACGAGCTTGCCCGCAGGAAAGTTAATTCCTCGGAGTTTCTTTAGGCCATCGCCGATCGGGTCAGAATCATTGCCTTCTGGAGGTGTTCCACCCCAGTTAGGCCCTTGCCCCGATTGCCTCTGCCGCTTTTCTTGCAGTTTTTCCCAATCCCAATTCATAATATATGAAATCTAGGGTAGTTGTCTGAATAGGTCAAGCTGCATTCGTCGTAACTATTATAAGTCCCTGTATAAATTTCACTATAGAATTCACGTTTGTGAAGATATAGGGGAATGTGTTTAAGAAAAAAGGTCTAAAAGTGAGCCATAGCTGTGATATAATCCAACATAGGCAGATCATGAATGCGCAAACACAGCTTCGTGATAAATGTGGTAACCTACAAGGATGGTTCCTTAACTGTGCCGGAGAATAGACGGGAGTTGGCATAAACTCGACTGCACAACGCGTATGGTTTGTGTTCTTCGCATGAGAATAGGCACAAATAGAAAAATGTACGTATGTTGAGTATCCCGTCTGTGAAAATATCAAGGATTTGAATGAGCGGCACAGTAATAATAGAGGAACATGGTAACCCTTTTCTTTAGAGGATAAACAGCAGGTACTTAGTATGAAAAGACTAGAAGCGGTTCGTATGGAACAGTGTATTGGATGTCACTCCTGTTCACTGGCCTGTGCGCGGCTTGTTCATAAAAAACTGTCATGGAATACTGCAGGAATCCGTATTTCCTCCGCAGGCGGCTTGACCACCGGCTTTGAAGCACGGCTTTGTGTGGCATGTGATCCGGCACCATGCGCAGAAGTATGTCCGACTCAAGCCCTTAAACAGCGAAAGGGCGGCGGGGTTATCGTAAAGCACGACAAGTGTATTAAATGTGGAAAATGCGCGGAAGTGTGCCCTGTGGATGCGATTTATTACGAGACAGAAAGCGATCTGCCGTATCTTTGTATTCATTGTGGACGTTGCGTGCCGTTTTGCCCGCACAACTGTATAGAGCTGCGTGAAATTCCGACGCACGAAGAAGAATAAGGGAGCCTGATTATGAAAATGGATCCAAACTTCTCACGCGTATTGCATGTAAATCTTGATACCGGCAAAAGTGAAACGTTAATGATCGAAGACCGCCACATGCATATCGGTGGCAGTGGTCTTGCGGCAGTTTTATACGAACGGTACGGCGTTTTTGATGCTCCGGCAGATGATCCGCGCCAGCCGTTAATATTTGCAGTAGGCCCTCTTACAGGTTTCTATCCACTTATGAGTAAGGTCGTGTGCGGGTTCCGCTCACCTTACACTGGAGAGTGGGCAGAAAGCCACGCAGGTGGGCGGTTTGCTCTATCTATCCGCTTTGCCGGTTACGATGCTTTGATGATTACCGGAAAGGCAAAGAAGTTGAGCGCTCTTGTTGTAGGCTCGCGTTCCTGCGAAGTGGAAAACGTTACGTATCTTCGTGGAAAAGACGTTTTTGCCACAGGTAAATTTTTGCGCCGATTCGGGAAAAAGAATGCAGGACACCGTTCCTCTATCCGTATCGGTTTAGCTGGAGAACGTGGTGTGGCGTATGCCTGTATCAACGTAGACTCCTTCCGTCATTTTGGGCGGCTCGGCTCCGGTGCAGCAATGGGCTTTAAAAATCTTAAAGGGATTATTGTTTCCGGTGACGGCTCTTTCGATTTACCGGAAGGAAAAGCCTATACCGATATGATGAAAGATATTTATCAAGATATCACTGAAACAGGTAAGATGAAAAAGTACCATGACTTAGGTACTCCTCAGAACTTGATTCCGTTGAACGAACTGCAAGCTTTGCCGTGGAACAATTTGCAGAAGACGCACGATGAACGCGTTGAAGATATTTCAGGTGAAACGTTTGCGAAAAGGCTCTTGCTTCGTCAGGCGGCATGTGCAGGCTGTCCTGTCGGGTGTATTCATATTGGTTTGTTACGTCAGCAGTTTGCAAGCGAGCATGAGTTCCTCTACAAACAAGTATCGTATGACTATGAGCCGATTTTTGCGCAGGGTAGTATGCTTGGTATTACAACTGCCGAAGATGTGCTGGCTCTGCTGGATGAAACAGAGAAGCTCGGACTTGATTGCATGAGCGCGGGTGTTGCCCTTGCATGGGCAGCAGAAGCAACAGAAAAGGGCATTATCTCCAAAGAGGAAACCATTGCTGATCTCAAGTTCGGCGAGATGAAAGGGTTCCTTGAAGGGCTTAAATTTATTGCCTCTGGTGAGAATGCATTTTATCAGGCTCTTTCCCGTGGCTCTATGGTCGCTGCGAAGTTGTACGGTGGCGAAGATTTCGCCTGTGTTCTTGGTCAGGAAATGGCGGGCTATGCAACTGGTGAAGTCTTTTTTGTAGCTTCAGCTTACGGCTTCCGCCATTCTCACCTTGATACTGGCGGGTACGCATTTGATCAGAACAACACTGAGAAGAATGCAGAAAAAGCAATCGACTTTATGCTCGAAGACGAGCGAGGTCGAATTTACATCAATTGCATGATGGGCTGTCTTTTTGCTCGCGGCACATACGGGCCGGAAAAATTAAAAGAAGCTCTTACAGCAGCAGGTTTTGGAAAAATTGCCGATAACCTTGAAGAGGCCGGTAAATATATTCAGAAATTGCGTTGGCAGTTGAAGTGCAAAACCGGATTTGATGTGGATGCCGTTACAATTCCAAAACGCTTTACAGAAGTGGTTACATGGAAAGGCGGAATTGACACCGAGTACATGGACGAAGTAGCAAAGCGTTACGCCACAGCCATTAAAGAAATGGCTCAGTGTGGAGAGTAGATAACAGCCTGCGGCGCGGATAGCACTGCAGTAGAACCGGAGAGCAGATGGGATTTTTTAGAAATAGACGTGGGCCGTTAATCCGAGCCAACTCTTCTGGTGAATTCTTTTTGCGTGCCATGTTGCTGCTGGCGGTATTCGCAGCAGTAGCCGCAGCATTTTGGTATCAGACCGAACATAGTTACAAAGAGATTCGTTCTCGTGGATCTGTGTACGATCAGACAGAGACGCTGACTTCTGCCCAGCAAACTGCGTTACGTGAATTTGCTTCAGCAATGCGCGAAACACATGGGCTAAAGTTGCGTGTGCAGGTGCGCAATACTCCGGTCGTTCTGCCAGCAGAGCTGGACACTAAGACTGTGTTTATCGGGATTAACCCATACACTCGTCAGGTTCTGGTTGAATTCCCTCCTTTGCTTCGAAAAGCGTTGGGGGCAGAGTACATGTACAATTTACAAAATGTATATTTCACACCGTATTTTGAAAAGAACCAGTGGCAACACGGTTTAGCGTCGGCACTCCAACAATTATGGGATGACATGGGCGGACAATAGCCCTTTATCCACACAACAAATATAAAAAAGCGGCAAGCCATTTGGCTTGCCGCTTTTCTTTTTTTACCTGAGATTATTGCGGAAGATAGAGTTCCTTAAAGGTCTCATACCGCGCCTTGTTTGCTCCGAAGTCAGATTTACCGACGCGTGAAGCAGATCGAAATTGCACGAGGTGAGTTGCTGTATCAATATAGAATTCAACATCATCATGATATTGCATAAACGGCGTAACAAAGACCGCATGAATATAATCATCATTTTGAGAGAGCACAGAGTTATGCCCCATCTCTTGCAAGCACTCTAAAATTTTCGCTTTTGTTTGCTGCACTGAACCAGTCATAGGCAGCGGCGCAACATATTTAGATGCAATATCTGTCTGGCTGGACACGGCATTCGGTGTTTCCGGCATAGCAGCAAGTTGCCCGTTTGTGACGCCGAGTGTCTCTGTCATATCAGCAGATTTTGAGCCAAGCTGTCTAAAAAAGAGGAAGCCGGCAAGGACCAGTGCACAGAATATGATGAACACCCATTTAATGAGACCTGTTGTATTGATCATATTTTTCCTTGTAAAATTACGGTATGTTGGTGCCATGCATTATATTGACGCATCCGAACGCTTTGTCTGAGTAAGTCGACGTTAGTATAACCGGAACTCACCGTGGTGTAAGCATTTTTTTCATAGATAGCAGTTAAATCTATATAATCTTTTTCCGTGTAAGGGGTCGCGTTCATAATGAAAAAAGCTAGCCGAACGTCATTTTTTATGTTCCATACTGGACATACGTTGACCCGTGTTTCAAAAGCATATGGTTATTACGTGTCCATTTCTTCAATCAATATCGTATGCGAGTAATTGTATTATGAAACATATTTTCCTTTATACAGACGGCTCATGCCTCGGTAACCCCGGCCCCGGTGGTTGGGCAACCGTTCTGCGTTTTGGTGATACAGACAAAGAACTTTCAGGTGGCTTTGCGTTGACCACCAACAACAGGATGGAACTTCTTGCAGTAATCGAAGGGCTTGCCGCGCTCACAGAGCGATGCAAAGTCGATCTTTACACAGATTCTCAGTACGTGCGTAACGCCGTAGAGAAAAAGTGGCTCGTAAACTGGCAGAAAAATGGTTGGAAGAATGCTGCGAAGAAGCCAGTCAAAAACAAAGATCTTTGGCTGCGACTGCTCCCGTATCTCGAAAAGCACGACGTGAGTTTGCACTGGGTTCGCGGACACAGTGGACATCCTGAAAACGAGCGATGTGATGATCTTGCGCGCGCTGAAGCGTCCAAGCCTAATCTGCCTCGCGATGTAGGTCACGAAGCAGCTTAATTGCTGATTTGAATAACTAGTAAAGGCTGTCTCAACACAGAGTTGGGATAGCCTTTTTTTTATAGAACGTAGTATGTAATATTCTGCCGTATGAATTGATAAACAACATGCGGGGCTCGTAGATAATTGTCTGTAGAAAGTGTTCTCCAACCATGGAAGAAAAAGACTTCAGGCAGATAGAAAGCAAGTAATACAAAGCGATTCAGCTTTTTGGTGGATTTGTTATTGCCGCAAACTGTGGTAGGAATGGAGTATGCACACAGAATTTCTCTCGTTTATGGACTTCGACGTACTTTGGAACGGACTTTTTCGTCCGCTGTTGAGGCTCATCGTTTCGATCTCACTTGGTCTGGCTATCGGCAATATTATCGAAGCCCTGCACTGGGGACGTTTCCTTACAAAAATATCGGCTCCATTGGTGCGAATGGCACATTTGCAGGATGTTTCAGGTGCTGCATTTACCATGGCATTCTTTTCAAGCATCACGGCAAATACGTATCTGGCAGAACAATATGAGCAGGGGAAAATTGTTCGAAAAGAACTTTATTTTTCCAATTTGCTGAACAGCACGCCAGTCTTGTTCCTGCATCTTCCATCACTCTTTTTTCTCGCGGTTCCTTTTTTGGGGCAAGCGGCATTCTGGTATGTCGGCGTAGTTGTTTCAGCGGCGTTGTTTCGAACTTTGGTGACGGTTATTGCCGGACGGTTTGTCCTTCCGCCGACACCTGAGGGATGCGTCACATGTGAGCTTGATGACAATGCTCCAAAAGGCACACAAGAAGTGATCCAGCGGGTGATTTCTCTTTTTATTCGTAGAATCCGGAGAGTCCTGCTTGTCACAATCCCTGTGTATACCGTCGTATTTGTTTTAAACAGATTGGGTGTGTTTCAGGTGTTGAATGACGTGGTTGGTGGTAATAACGGGCTGTTACCATTTATTAAACCAGAAGCCGCAGGTGTACTTATTCTTAGTCTCGCTGCCGAGATGACAGCGTCTATGGCGGCCGCTGGTGCACTGCTTACTGAAGGCACGATTCAAGCAAAAGATGTTGTGCTGGCTTTACTCGCTGGCAATATTCTTTCATCGCCAATGCGTGCTATCCGGCATCAAATTCCGATTTACATGGGAATATTTCCGTCGCGCATCGCCTTCTGGCTTGTCGTCTGCAACCAGAGCATTCGTGCCTGCTCGCTTATTTTGTTTACCTTCATTTTCTATCTGTGGGTATAACGAGTTTTTATGCGGCGCATTTGGTAAGCTCGTTTGTTACCTTGTCTCACCGCTAATACCTGCTGTCTTGTTTGAAATGAAAAAGAGCTGCCCTATCTACATAGATAGGGCAGCTCTTTTTTTATTATTCACGTCAGCGGAACAAATCCGTGAGATTATGAGGGCTAAGAAATTTTTTTACCGTATCCCTAGTACTACGGGGGATAGCTCTACTGAAGTTTCAGTGCAGGTATTGTGCGCTGTTGGTGGCAGCTTAGAAAACGAAGAACCCCGGCACGGGTGGGGACCGGCCGGGGTTCAACTGACTTTGAGCTTACTTATCTGTAACTAAATCCTAGCTGGACTTAGTCGCATTCAGTGCGCGTTCCTGCGGGAAAACCGGCAGGTAACGATATGACAAGCTGAGAATAATAGCGCCATAGGCAACAACGAGTGCGGTTGCACCCCATTCTGCCCAGTTTGGTGCATATATTTCCCAACTATCGAAAGGCATTACCGGCATCGCGAGAGCCTGAACCGTAAATACATAACGGTTGATAGTAATGCCTGCACAATCGAGCAGAGCAGCAGAGTAGAAAAGAGCAGGAGTGTTGCGCAGTTTCGGTGTAAGTAAAATCACACACGGAACTATGCCGCACAGGAACAGCTCTGACCACAGGAGCCACTTGCCGTAGATTGTTTGGTAAAAGTTCTGGTCAAAAGTAAGACCGGAACGAGGCAGTACATCCACTGCCCATGCGTAGGTGTCTGCGAACTTGAATACGAGGTATACAAGCAGCATGGCACCGGCAATTTTACCCATAAGGGATTTGATTTCCCAGCTAACCAGTTTCTTGCCAGTCATTTTTTCCATGAGTGTTGCGATAAGAACGGTAAATACCGGACCGGAAGCAACTGCGGAAATAACGAAGAGGAAGAATGTCCAAGGCCAGATGAAGAAACCATCACGGAGTACGTAAGGACGACCAAAAAGAACGCCGTACATACCACCGAGTGAACCCTGGTGGAAAGTGGAAAGGAACGCACCGATACCAGCAAACAGAGGCATCCAAACGTGCAGGTTATGCGCGAGATGATGCAGTACTGGAATCTTGTTAAGCTGTTTCTGCTCAAGTACCAGAGGTACATATTCAATGATCAGAACAATCAGGTAACAAGTAATACAGAAAATAACTTCTGTAAGCATGGAGTGTACGTTCGCATGCCAGTACCCGAACCATGCACGAATCGGCTGACCAACGTCGAGCACGAGAATGAGCATAGCACCGGAGTAGCAAATAAAACCAATAATCACGGTGAGGTTAATGATGTTCTTCAGAGGGTCAATGTTCAGGATGTATCTGAGCAGACCGGTGAAGAACGCACCAGCACCGAGAGCAATAACAGCAAGGTCAAAGGTAATCCAGAGACCAAAGCCGAAGTAGTCATCAAGGCCTGTAACGCCAAGTCCTTCCGCGAGCACTCTAAATGCAGCGT
This sequence comes from Halodesulfovibrio sp. MK-HDV, assembly GCF_009914765.1. Taxonomy (NCBI): domain Bacteria; kingdom Pseudomonadati; phylum Thermodesulfobacteriota; class Desulfovibrionia; order Desulfovibrionales; family Desulfovibrionaceae; genus Halodesulfovibrio; species Halodesulfovibrio sp. MK-HDV. The sequence goes on from NZ_WYDS01000003.1 coordinate 76,861, forward strand.
AAAGACCCCAAAGAGCTACAGCACCGACAAGTCCCATCCAGATTGAAAACTTCGTCAGAGAGCAACGTGATGCGCCTTCCGGGAAGAGTTCATGATCTGCAGGAAGAGAGTAGTTCTTTCCCATGACTGTTACCCCTTAACCTTTTCGTCTTCCAGATAGTTATCGAGCTGACGCAGTACCCATTCACGGCGGCTTACATAGTAAACCTGAGTGTCGGCACCGAGACGTTCGAGCAATCTGTGAGCGTGTTTGGAGCTGGCAAGCTTAGCTACTTCATGTTCTTCGTTATTAAGGTCACCGAAGGTAATTGCACCGTTAGGACATGCCTCGGTACAAGAAGTAACGTATTCGTCTTCAGCCAGATCCATAGGATCGCGACCTTCAACAATAGCTTTGTCTTTTGCAGCCATCCAGCGGTGGTGACAGAAAGTACATTTCTCCACAACACCACGAGGACGTACAGATACGTCAGGAGTAAGAGCTTTTTCAAGTCCACCAGGCCATACCGGGTCACGCCAGTTAAAGTAGCGTGCGTGGTAAGGGCAGGCAGCCATGCAGTAACGACAGCCGATGCAACGAGGAGTTACCTGGCTGACGATTCCGCCTTCTTCGTTTTTCTCTGTCGCGATAACCGGACAAACAGAAACGCAAGGCGGATGACCACACTGCTGACAAGGGCGAGGCAGATAGGCTACGTCGTGTTCAGGGTAAGGTTTACCGTTGGACAGTTCGTAGACCGTGATCCAGTTCATTACTTTGATTTTATTGGAAGCATCAGCGACTGGCGCCAAGTTGTTTTCTGCCTGACATGCAACCATGCAAGCACCACAACCGGTACATTTGTCGAGGTCAATCGCCATGCCCCATTTGATAGTGAATTCTTTAGTTTCCATGACGCTCGTCCCTTATGCCTTGCTGACGTTTACACCAGCAACGTTCCAGACAGACTGTCCGGTGCCGGCTTCATAACCAACAGTCAGCAGCTCCATGACGTTTTCGCCTTTGCCTTTACTGAACTCGTCAAATGCGGTGTGACCAAAGCCCATTAACACTGCAATGGTATTTGGCATAACGCCTTCAAAGATGTTCACACGGGCCTGGATGCTGCCACTGGAATTGCTGAGCTTGATGCGTTCGTGTTTCATAACGCCAAGCTCACGCGCCGTAGCACCGTTCATCGCAACATACATTTCGTTTTTCTGGAGTTCCCAGCGACGAATTGTTTTGTTGTTGTAAGGTGGAATAGCGGTGTTTGGGGTACCGATGTTAAGCTTCTGCACAGGGGCAATGCTCAGTTTTGCAGCCTTAGGTGCAGCAGCAAGTGCTTTACCTATTACACCTGCGGCAAGCCGCAGACCAGACTGTTCTGCAACAGCATTGCTTGTGAAGAATTCGCCTTCCATCAGGCTTTCCCAATCAGCACCCGCAGCTTCTGCTTTTGCCTGAAGAATTTCTTCAAACGTAGCAAAGCCGAGGTCCATGTTGAGCTGACCAGCAACACTCAGGAGAACGTCAGCAGCTGGTTTGCCGTCAATTACGCAAGGCGCAACTGGACGAGCAAGACCATAGAATGCCTGACCGATGCCGTATGGTGTTTCCACGTCATCGAAGCGTTCAAGACCGAGCGGAGTAGGCAGGATAAGGTCACAAGCTTTCGCTGTTTCATCAAGGAAGCTTGTGAAAGCTACTCTGAAGGGAACCTTATCCATAACTTTAGCCATAGCTGCAGGCTGTGGCAGACCGTATACTGGGTTTGCTTCGTAGAAGACCATTGCACGAGGCATTGGAACTTTACCTGCGCTAATGCGGGAAAGGTAAGCTACAAGGTCTTTTTGAGCGCTTTCAGAACGATCCATACCGGAAGCAATAACTTTCGGTGCCAAAGGAAGAGCTTTTACGCCGCCTTCGCGACCAAAGCTACCGAGCAGCATGTTAACCGCGGTACCAGCGAGAACAGTTGCAACGCCTGTGCCTTGACCGAATTCAGAACCGGTAAGAACAATAGGACGCTGAGCTTTTGAAAGCTCTGCCGTGATAGCTTTAAGCCTAGCAGGAGCAACGCCAGCGAGTGCAGCAACCTTTTGCGGAGTGTACATAGCGGCAAGCGCTTTGAACTCTGCAAAGTCTGGTGCATTAACTGAAGCGCCGGATTTGATAAGCAGGTTTGCAATGCCCATTGCAACGATTGCTTCCGCACCGGATTTTGCTGGTAACCATTCGTCTGCACCTGCAGCAGTGTTATTCTGCACAGGGCCTGCGTAGACGAATTTAACAGTTGGTTTCTCTGCAGCAGGGTGGGACTTTTTAAATGCTGCGCGGTTGCGAAGCACAGTACCCCATGACTCAAGGATGTTGGCACCGATAGCAAACACGTAGTCGCTGTTTTCGATGTCATAGCCAAGCTGACCTTTGCCGTTCATATTGGCAAAAGCAAGTGCTGCTGGCTGAATCTCTGAAGGCATGACGTAGAAGTCATCGGAACCACTTTCTTTCGCCATAGCGGAAAGAAGTTCGTTGATAGTACCGGTTTCATCACCAGATACATAAGCAACTTTGGAACCAGCTCTTCTGAGATTTTCTTTGAGCATTTTCTCTGCTTCTTCCCATGAAATCGCAACATAAGCGCCGTCGCCAGCATGCTTAAGAGGACGTTTCACACGGGAAGGAGAGTACATTAGTTGAACTTCTGCTGCAGCGAGAGCAGTGATGCCACCCATAGAAAGAGGGTGGTTATCATCTGGAAGCACGCGTACTGGACGCTCGCCAACCAAACGAACTTTCATGCCCGCAGCGGAAGGACACAGTTTACTGATGGTTGAAACGTAGGAGTTTTCACCGTCTACGTTTCGTGGAATCCAGGACCAGTTCTGAGTCCAGATACTCGCGTCATCAAGGAGCTTCCAAGGAACGGGAGTAGCCAGAACGCCAGTCGTGGCGCCTGCAACAAACTTAAGGAATCCTCGTCTATCTACTGCCATTGGATACTCCCCTTTTACTTATGACAGACGAAGCATGCGTTGCTGGAACGAGTAACGCCGTAGTGCTCTGGATGAGCATGGCAGCGTTCACATTGCCACATCTTCATGGTCTGTTTGCTGTACTTGGTCAGCTTGTTTTCATAGTAAGTCGGGGCCTTGTCCATATTGGCCACATCAATGTGACACTGGGAGCAGAGCTCGGTTTCTGTGAAGTCATGGCAAGAATTGCATGATTCCATAGAATGAGCAGCATGACTGAAGAAGACGTTATCTGGCTGTGCTTGATAAACATGCCATTTAACTTCTTTACCGGTCTCAACATACTCCTTAATGAAGCGTGCTTCTTCCGGATCTTCCCCGAGTGGTTCGTCGCTGTGACATTCGGCACAGCTTTCAGTTGTCGGAAGGCCGGCAAAAGTGCCGTCTTCACGGAAATAATGGCACGCAGAACATTCCATTTCTGCGTCTTGAATATGCACCTTATGGCTGAAATTAATAGGCTGTTCCTGTTCTGAAAAAAGCAGTCCAGGGAACGCCCACCAACCAAAGATGAGTGCCACTACCAGACCTACGAAGAACGGGGCCGCGCCGCCAAATTGGCGTGACGTACTGTTCCCGTCGGCAGGATGTAATAGTCTCTCCTCCATAACCCTTCGCCTCATAGCTGGTTTAAAATATTGAAAAAAAGCCCACATTGCCACTGTTTAGTGTCTACTTTGCAGGGGTAGTTGCGTCAAGGTGAAATATTTCACGAGCGGTAACTAACCCTTCTGAAACGTAGATTTTCCGCGGGTGGGGCATATCCATTAACTGTGTTTCTAAAACATAAAAATAAAGTTTTTGATACTAAAAAAACCGTTGAAACATCACTGTTTGAAAATCCAAACAAAGGTAAAATGTGAAATAATATAAATAGTTAGTTTCTAAATTAGAGTAATTTAGTAGTTTTTTATGGCTTGTGCAAAAAATATTAAGCCCGTGCTGAACTCTGAAGAATGAAAGAAGAATTTGGACATGTGCCAGCCCATATAACTCGACAGGGAGTCTCCTGGAAAATTTATCTGCAAATGATGTATAATATGAAGATTTTTCCGCGAAGCTGTGGTACTGAGGAGTGTGATTTCATGTATGTGTGCAAGAACTGGGGGCGCATATGGATAAGAATATTAGAGATGACCGTTCGTTGTTGAGCGCCGAAGCGGGCAAGGGTCGAAATATGTCAAAACCGGTTGATGTTACCACAGCCATAGAGCGGATTGTTGAGCTTGAAGCACATTCTGCAAAGCTTGAACGTGAAGCAGCAGCAGCAAAGCGTGAAGCATTGTTGTTGAAGGATATTCTATGCGCAATACCTGCTGATGCCACTGTGTACACTGCCGATGAATGTGTGGTGTATACAACTGCGTCTGCAAGTGATCTGTTATGGGCGCCCGTAATTAATGGGCTTTGTTTGTGCGATAGTGACCGCATACATACTATTCAGACTGCCATTGCTGAGGGTGGGAGTCACACCATGACAGAAAGGCATCAGGATACAGGGGCACACCGTACGGTTCAGTATATACCTTTGCATTTGGAGCAAGGGGAACCGATGGTTCTTAAGTATACTAATGTAGCAACGCGTGAGCAGGAAATGGCACACGAGTTAAAGGCTGCTAAGGATGCAGCAGAGGCCGCAGATAAAGCTAAAAGTGAATTTCTTACAACAATGAGTCATGAAATTCGTACGCCAATGAACGGGTTGCTTGGCATGCTTGATTTGGCACTGGATACCGAACTTGATGCAGAGCAACGGGAATATCTTGAGGCGGTGGAAAACTCAGCGGAGTCATTACTCGTACTCATTAATCAAATTTTAGATTTTTCAAAGATCGAAGCAGGTGTTTTGGTCGTCGACAAGCAGGCCTTCAGGCTTCGAAAACGCCTTTCTGCGTTGCGTACTATGTTCTTTCATCGTGCAGAAGAGCGTTGCTTGAGTTTGGTATTCACTGTTCCAGATGATGTTCCGGATGTGTTAATAGGCGATTTTCCACGGATCAGACAGGTTATCGTTAACTTACTCGATAACGCATTAAAGTTTACAGATGGCGGAAGCGTCCATTTATCTGTTGATCTGGTTGAATTGGAAAGCGACAGAGCTCAATTACGATTTTCAGTGAGAGATAACGGAATTGGCATTCTTAAAGAGCATCAGGATGCAATTTTTGAACGTTTTGTACAGTCAGACAGTTCTGTATCCCGACAATATCAAGGTACTGGGCTTGGTTTGGCCATTTGCCGGAAACTTGTCGAATTAATGGGTGGTACGTTGGAGGTATCCAGTGCACCGGGTGAAGGGGCAGAGTTCTATTTTACCCTTCCGTTCCAGCTTGGAAAGTTGAACGAGCGGGGCGAGGTGGCAACGCGCGAAACAGCTATGGCTAAGCCAATACTCGGCAGTTCTAAAAAAGTTTTGGTAGTTGACGATAATGCCGTAAATCTGAAGTACATGAATATCTTCTTGAAGAAGCAGGGTTTTGAGGTCGATTTGGCAACCAATGGTATTGAGGCCTTGGAAGCTGTAAAAGAAGAAGCGTATGACTTAGTGCTGATGGATATTGCCATGCCTCAGATGGATGGTATCGAAGCGACGCGTAGAATTCGTGAGTCGACATCATTTAGTGTACGTCCTGATGTGCCTGTGGTGGCAATGACGGCACATGCCTTGAAAGGGGACAGAGAAGCCTTTATTGCGGCAGGGATGAATGAATATGTAGGAAAGCCTATTAATCCTGATGACTTGCTCAGGGTTTTGTTTGGATTGCTTGAATCTTCAGAATCTGCGCGGAATTAGTGCATATATAAAAAAATAAAAAAAATGCATTAAGTACTTGCGCTTTGAATTGTAATTCTCTATACAGTCCACCTCTGCTTCGCAGAGACATCAACACGGAGAGGTGGCAGAGTCCGGTCGAATGCGACGGTCTTGAAAACCGTTGAAGCTTTGCGGCTTCCGGGGGTTCGAATCCCTCCCTCTCCGCCATTGAGATTGAAGCCCTTACAGTGCAAACTGTGAGGGCTTTTTTTGTGTCCAACGACTGAACTTAAGGAGTTTGTTCAAACTTTGTCCAACTTCTTATGTTTTGAGTGTTGTTCTATTTTTGCGTGTAGACATTTTACGATGTTTTCCGATCTAATTAGTTCAGTAAGATGTTGAAAGCCGTTGTGTTAATCATCCCACTTGATGGCATATTTCGAACTTCTGTCACCTGCTGTTTTAACAAGCATTTTCTTTTCAAGAAGATCAAGAAGGTAATGAGTCCCAGTCGCATAGACTGCTTTAGCCATGCTCGTATACTTTTTGGTCGTAAGACCACCTTCAAATCCATCAAATTCGGCATCTGGAAGCTTGTTAAGCGAGTTGTGTGGCTTCTTTATAAGACCAAATGAACGTTTCCTCCCGTCAGAGTAGACTTTGTAAACAGATAACCAATTGTTATTGAAGAACAAAGAGCTGAGTGTTAAAATCATACGAGCTTTGTATTGAGGCAAAGTGTAAATGTTTAACAAACGGACGTGAAAGTGCTCAGTTTTGATGAAATAGTGAATGAATTGCAGGGCAAAATTAATAGTGAAGCCATTGATGCCTTTGGGGAGGCAGGATTTAAGCGTTGGCGCAATCCACCGCATAGGGGAAAACCTGCCAAGGCCAACTACGAGGGTGTATCCACTGGTGGGTGCGGTGATACTATACGATTATTTTTGTATATTGAAGACGATAGAGTCTGTGATGCCGGATTCGCTACTGATGGCTGTGGCTCCAGCACGATCAGCGGTTCCATGGCTGCGGAGCTGGCCGTGGGCAAGTCTTGTGATGACCTTGCTGCAATAACGGGAGAGACCGTTCTTGAAGGTTTAGGCGGGGCAGACGGTCTGCCTGCTGATGACCAGCATTGCGCTTGGCTAGCAGCCAACGCGTTACACGAGGCTGTGGGAGACTACTACAAGCAAACTGTGAAACGTGAAAAATAAGATTATCAGATTCAAGAAGCTAACAATAGAATATTGCGTAAGCAAAAAGAAGCTCCATAGGTAGTACCTTTGGAGCTTCTTTTTTATCTCGTAATAAAGACTTAGGGTAAGTTTCAAGCAAGCATAGTTTAGCTATTCAGCCACATTAAAAAAGGGTTCACAGCAACTCATTGGAAACCCTTGTATTCTCTGGTCGGGATGGCTAGATTTGAACTCACACCCCCTTTGAACCCCATGCAGTTGGTTTCTTTAATAAGATTTTTCCAATCAGCATGTTACAGTTTTTCTTGGGTTTGCAAATAACCATTTCACGATATATTCGATGCGATTAGTTCAGCGAGAGACTCGAGGAACAGAGCGTGCATCGTGCTTTCACCACCTGTAACCACTTTGCACGGGCATTCAGCTATTTCTTTTCCAACATGTCCATTGGAAGATCATATTCTGCCAGATAGTGAGCTAACAAAAATGACGCAGGACTCGTTCGGGTACTAAATAGTCGCCTTGTTTTTTGTAGCTTAACTGGTTTTCCACAAGCTTGTGGCAGGATCATCAAAGACAAGCTATTCATTAAAGTGATAGTTAAACGAGCCAGCCCATAAATACATTCTCGTAGATTAGCTTCGCAGTCATTATCATGGTTACTGATATGAACACTGGACGCACCAGCCGAGTGCCATGTGAAATCACAAATTTACTTCCTATGATAGAGCCAGTGATTTGCCCAACTCCCATAATCAGCCCCAAAGTGTAGTCCACTTGTCCTAATATGATAAATAATATAAGAGAAGCAAGATTACCTATTAAATTTAGTGGCTTAGTTGTCATTGTTGCTTGTTTGATTGTATATCCAAGTAGAACTACAAATGCTAGCATCCAAAATGAACCAGTGCCTGGTCCAAAAAAACCATTGTAGAAACCAATGAGCACCCCGCACATCACCATAAACTTCTTAGGTGTCAATTTTGCTTTAGATGGCTCTGTTGCCTCCAGCCTTTTAGATGTAACGGAATAAATTGTGATCCCTAGCATCAATACAGGAAGAAGGATTTCTAATGCTTCCTTTTCAAAAAGATTTACAGCACAAGCACCGGATAGCGCACCAAGAGATGTACATATTATGCCTAAAGTTAAGCCTTTAAGGGGCATTTCCTTACTAGCAAAAAACATAACTGACGTTGTTAACTCTCCTATTACAGCCTGAAGCTTATTTGTACCTAGAACAGTCATGAGGGGTAAACCTGATAACATTAGACACGGGATAGTAATTAATCCACCACCACCTGCTATAGCATCTACAATGCCCGCGAAAATGGAGACTGCGAACAAAAATGAGTAGATCCACTCTCCAGAACTTAAAACAAATCCACTTTCCATTTATTACTCCGACTTTAGTTTTTGCTCTAAGTGGCATTTGTAGCATCAAGAAGTGTGTAGTAAAACTAAAGGGCACTTACTCTTTAATTAAGGTTAGACCTAATGCTGTCATCACTGGATATTGAGTTTTTCATTACTATTGCGGCGAGTCGTTCTTTGGCTGCTGCTGCGAGAAAGCTCAACGTTACGCCTCCAAGCGTTTCTCAGCGTCTTCAGAATATTGAGCGCAAGTTAGGAGTAAAATTAGTAGAAAGGGGTGCTCGCTCCATATCATTAACGAATGAAGGCGAAATATTTGCAAAGAAGGGACGCGGTCTACTGCAAGATTTAGAGAATTTAGAACAAGATATCTCTGACAAAAAATTATCTATTTCAGGTGAAATCAGATTAATGTCCCCAATAGGGTTAGGAGTAAAACACATTGGTCCTATAGTGGCTGAGTTTCAAAACCTATACCCGCAGACAACTATTGAACTTAATTTATCTGACATCCCTAAATGGGCGGTGCATGATAACCTCGATATTATGTTCTACGTCGGTCACTTGCAGGACTCGACATTGAAGAGAGTCATTTTGGCAAAAAACCGGAGACTATTACTGGCATCCCCAGAATACCTTCAGTCTGCACCATCATTAATCCACCCGATAGATTTGGATAACCACAGGTGCATTGCGCTTAGAGAAAACGATGAAGATGCAACCATGTGGCGTTTTACTGAAGTGGCTACAGGGGGTGTTACAAGCGTAAGAATTTCTCCCGTGTTATCAAGCAATGTTGGTCAGGTAATAAAAAATTGGTGTGTTGAAGGAGAGGGGATAATTCAGCGTTCTGAATGGGATGTACAATCAGAACTGAAGAGCGGGAAATTAGTAGAAGTTCTTCCCTCCTACCAACTCGCAACAGCCGATGTCGTCGCATTATTGTCTTCCGAGCGCTTTAATAGGTCAAAAAAGGTGACTGCGTTCCTAGATTTCTTAAAAAAACGTTTGGCAGAGCGACTGATATCTTTAACCTAGGTATGAAAGTATGAAACGAGGAGGCTTGGTAGGTCCACCTCCCCTGAGGCTTCGACCTTGTGGTTTATTGAAGTCATAGCACATGTGCCGAACCTCATTGCGAAACAAGAATCTGTATCAGACAAAACCAAAAAAAAAGTCCTCCTCCATAACATGGAAGAGGATTTATTTATTTTGTGCGGATAAGATAAGTTATATCGCTGGGCGGCGAAACATTGTCGACAGTCTGAGGTTCTACCGATGCCCCGAAGTTTAGTAAATTTTTATTATTACGTAGATGCCTTCAGGAGGGTATATAAGTTGATTGCTTTCAGGAGGGCTTCTTTTTGTTCTTCTGGAACGAGAAAATCTTCATATCCACGAGAACCATGAAATCTGAGAATAGCTTTCTTTGACGTGGAAATTTCATTGATCAGTTTGCTCATACGATCGTTGTATGGAAAAGTCATAACTTCCCATACCATATCGTTACTATCTCTATAGGCTTCACCATGGAAAGGTGCATACTTTTTTCCATCTACAAGCGGAACAATACTATCTACAAACAGCCAGTTGCGGCCATTGTAAGTGAAAAATAGGTTTGCTTTCGTATGATTCTTCTTTTTTGTTACATACATAACAAGATCAGAGCCGTTAAAGGTGCCATGACTAAAGCGGAAAGAGTCATCAAGCTCGTCATGACGAATCTTCCAGTCGAGTAGGATCTCTGCAATCTTGGTTTTGTTCTTTTTAAGCTGGGAAAGCAGTTCATCTAGAGAATTAAGCGTTGAAACATATTTTACTTTCCCATTACTCAGTCTGTAACAGTTGAATCTGTAGTGATAGGAAACATATGTAATGGAACTACCTACAACAAAAGGTTTTCCGCACTTACTGGCATACTTCTGATAATCTTTATACCAAAAAACACTGTATTTCGCTCCAAAGCTTTTATCAATCTTTTCATTTTTAACCGTCTGGTAATAAAGAGTATTCCCATTTTCCATTTTAAATGCATAGTATGCAAACCCCTTGTCTACCTCCGGTTGCTTACTAAGAAGATAGCCGCGCATCATCGAATATTGATCAGCGTTACTTACCTGTGAATTTTCTACGCTGTCCCGAAAAGCATTTCCGATATATTCATACTTTTGATCATGTACTAGGATAATTTCACGACGACCATTTGGGGTATATTTCTCTACGGATTTAATCTTAAATTCTGTCTTTTTTCCTTCAATCTGTTCAGTCGCCACAGAGTTTGTTGGTATTACGTCAGGTGCAGCAGTCTGCATGTGTTCACAGGGTACAGAAGGTGAAGTTTTTGGGGTACAAGACACAACAGAACAGACCAGAATGAAAACAGAAATGAATTTAAGCACTTCACCCTCCTTAAAGTAATATTAACAAATGTTACTAGGACATATCTGATAGTTTTCTCACGTCAACCATAATCCATCTGTGAATTTTTATTCCTTTACTCTTTTTATCTCTACCGGTTCGGCAAAGAGTGGCTACTAAATTAGTGGTGATTCATATCAAGATGTCAGAACTGGTGATTCGACTAGCCCACCTGTTATATTTGATCATAATTCATTCGAGACCAAGATATTGAGGGTAACCAGCAAGGTTTACTTGAAAGTCGTCATTGTAAGAACTAGCATGGGCAAACTAACGCTGGAGCTGATGTGAAGCTAACTGCACAAGAAATTAGGGCTTAGCCATGTTCGACGAGTTTGATTTTTTTTCGGATGTTCAGCAGATGGATCCGCTTACTAAGGAGAATGAGCCGTGTGTTGGTTGTGGCTGGTGCTGTCTGCGTGATCCTTGTTCCGAATCCCATCAGAAGTACGGATACACAAAGCGGTGTCCTGAACTGTTGTGGGACGAAAAAATTACCCGCTATATTTGTAAGCTTATGCTTGATCCCAAGTTTAGTGAACAGGTGCGCAAATCTCAGCATGAAGGGCAAGGCTGCTATGCGCCGCTCAATGATTGGCGCAAGGACATTAAGAACCGAGGCTGACACCCCATTGCTCAATGCTCCATCGACTGAATCGCCCCTAGTTTTGTAGATATTTTTGAACTACAAATTTACNTTTTTTTAGCGCGGAATGCGCAATATGGTAACTTTGACAGTTTTAGCCTTTGGTTGTGGAGTGAGTTTCGAATTTCATTAAAATGTCCCGCTGTCCCTCTCTTTAGTAGACGGGACAGCGGGACATTTTCATGTTTTGTTCTTCGGTCGTTGGACTGCTTACTTGGATTTATCCATTCCTTCTGCGATTTCTCGGATTGAGAGGCCGTTTGCTAGATGCCAGCCAAGTTGTCCACTGGTGCAACGTGCTGTTGTGATCATACGGACATACTGGTGGAAGCGCTGTTAGAGCGTTTTGTTGATTTTATATATGCTATGTTTGCTGCAAACTTTTTGAAGGAGAAAAGTAATGCAGCAAGTTAGAGCGATGAGTACAGAAGAGTTTTTACGTAACGAAGTTTTTCGTCAGCCGACCAAGCGTACTGCAGGTGTTGGAAAAGGCGCTGTTCCTCAAAGGGGGGCAGATGACCGGATGGACATGACGCCAGATAGTGCACCTAAGTATCAGAAGACAGAGTTTAGAACCAGACAGGGTGTTGTCTTTGGTGTGATGGAACTTTTTCGAAATGCAGAAGGGCAGATTACACAGCGTAATGCTTTGTTTGGAAAGAAGAAAAACATTGTTGAATACGGGTATGATGAACAGGGGCGCCTGACAGCAGTCCGAATGAACGGTTTTCTTACAGAACAGTATAACTACGGCGCGCGTGGGGAACGGCTTCAAGAGCTGAATGGTGCTCGCTATGTGTACAACTATTCTTCGCAGCTTGAGCAGGTAAGAACGCCAAATGGTAATATTGCTTTTGCCTACGATCAACAAGGAAGGCGTATTGTAAGACGTGGCGCAGGTGGAGAAACATCATATCATTATATTAAATATGGCCTTCTTGAGCAGGTTTGTACTCCTGACGGGCGTTTTATTAAATATACGTATGATCCGTTGGGGAGACGCTCTTTTAAGGCTGTGAATGGAAAGATAACTGAAAAGTATTGTTGGAAAGATATGCTTCGCTTGCAAGCAGCCTGCACAGGGGAGGATGAAGATCATGTTGTGTTTAAATACGCACAATCAGAAAAAAATGCGTTGCAACCGACCTTCCTTACATGCAAAGGGAAAGAATATTTCTTAGCATATGACCATGTTGGAACTATTTTAGCCCTTTCTGATGAAACTGGCTTGATTGTGCACGTGGAAGAGACAGATAGTTTCGGAAGAAGATTGTCGAACCATAAACTCGCGACTGTTGCCATGCTTAGTTTCGGCGGTGGGCAGCTTGATGAGGATACTGGTCTGGTTCATTTTTTGTTCCGTGATTACGACCCGACAACAGGACTCTTTATTCAAAAAGATCCGCTTGGGGTGCGCGGTGGTGATGTGGATGTGTACGGCTACTGTTTGGATGATCCAGTGAACTTGGTTGACCCTTTAGGGTTAAAGACACGTATTCATAGATATGGTGGTGTTCCTGGACATGTTTCAATAGACCCTGGAACGGGTGTAGCTATCGGAAAGTATCCTAAAGAAGGGGCGAAAGATGCATTTTGGGGAGATGGCGAATATCGTATTGAAGAGAGACCTCCTTTAGAGATCTTAGAGATTGTAACGACTCCAGAGCAAGAAGCAGCTATTCAACAATATTTGGAAACAGTTACGGGAGATAAGAGTGCTGTGAGATACAATCTGCCGACAGAAAATTGTGTTGATGCAGTGGATGATGCTTTAGAAGCTGGCGGAGTAGATACTCCATGGTGGAGCCAGTTTCGAACTCCAGCGTCGTACTTTAACGGGCTTTCTGAAAGTGTTGGGCAATTATTTGAAGGTGAGTAGGAGAGAATGAAGAAATATTTTCTATTGGCTTTAGTAGTAAATTGTCTTTTTGAGATAGGGGTACAAGTGGAAAGTATGGTGTCCTCTACGGGGAGGCTATACCAATTCATTTATGGAATGACCGTTGCTGTAAACCCTTTTGGTTGGTTGCTGGCAGGTCTTAAATGGCCTGGAAGCATGTATGATGTGTTACTTACTCATACAGTTATTATTGGGCTTAGTGTTGCGTGTATATGCGTTGCAGGCTTTTTGCGAGAACGGTCTGAGAAAATTTTTCGCATATCGGGAACACTTATGTTGTCGGTATATGTGCTGCTGGGGCTCTTTAGTTTTGCTATAAGTGTATTGTGAGCGCAAGTTGGTATCTGTATATGCAAACGGTGTTATCATAACCTAATGCTGTATTAACCTAAAGTGTCCCACTGTCCCTCTCTCTAGCAGATGGGACAGCGGGACATTTTCATATTTTGTTATTCAGTCGTTGGGCTGCTGACTTGGATTTACCCATTTCTTTTGCGATTTCTCGGATTGAGAGGCCGTTTTCGAGGTGTTTTTCAAGCTGTCACAGTTCAGTCTCTTCGATGTCCCGCTTTTTCCATGAGAGAGCGTTGCTATCTTCTATGAGATTGTTAACGTGTAGGCTACTCGTTTAGCGATCTTGTACATTTTAACAGTTTCAAAAGTATAATGTGTTTCCAAAGTAAGCATGCAAGTGTATGTATTTTTATACGATTGTGCGCTGAAGAGTAATAATTTTAATCTATTGGAGGCAATATGCAAGGGGCATCAAGAGAACACGGAATTTTCAGTTGGAACGAGTTGATTACCTCGGATCTAGAATCGGCGAAAAAGTTCTATGGGGATTTATTCGGATGGGAATTCAAGGAAGTGGAAACTATATACGGTAACCAATACATCATTGCCATGATAGGAGATAAGGCCGTCGCTGGTATGTTGCTCAGAGAGGGGAACATGCCTGAAGATGTTCCTCTTCAATGGGATAACTATGTTACGGTTGATGACGTTGATGCCTCGGTCCAGAAGGTTGAGAAAGCGGGGGGGCAAATAATGTTACCACCTACGGAAATACCTGGAGTAGGGCGTTTTTGCGTTATTTTGGATCCACAGGGGGTAGGCTTCAATTTGATTACCTATCTATAACTCACGGAGACGGTTCTTGGATGTAATTATCAGTAATGAAATAAGTTAACACGAGGAGGGACAATATTTCTCCAGTCCTTCCTCGTGTAGTTTTCTTTGGACGGGATGACGAGATTTGAACTCACATCCCTTGAGGCCAATGCAGTTAGTCTCTTTGTTGATTCTTTTTGTATCATATCTTGCTAGGTCATTGTGATCTTATAAGTAGATGTTTTCCGATAGACCCCGACGAAATTAGTTCAACGAAAGTTTTTAAAAGCAGAGNTTCCATAGTGCGTTCACCACCTGCAAAAACTTTGATACGGACGTTCAACCTGTTGTTTATAATACTTTGTTACAAGGTTGATGCCTTATCCATAGCCAGTTGAAAAAAATGGCGCATAGTTCATCCAGATACGAATTAATCACGTTGTTGTTTGTAGGTAAACTATGTGTCCATACGTTTGTAGCAGGATCAAAAACTTCGTTTGCTGTTTTTGAACAGATAGTTGACTTTGATTATCAATTTCAATATTCTTTCAAAAACAGAAAAACCGGAGAAAGATATGGCAGGAATTAATAGATTTGGAACTACGAAAGATATGGTCATTCAGGAAATTGAAGAAGGTGATAACTCGTTTCTTGTAGTTATTGACTCGAATGGATTGTATTTTACCACGAATGATAGAGTAGATTCAGGTCTTGCAGATACTAACCGTTATGCAGTGGATCGCAGAAAATTTTTAGATAGATTGGAAAAACTCGGTTTCTCTCCTTTAGAAATGTTTGAAGCCAATAGTGATAAAATCAAACTCGTGAGCACTAAAACGAAAAAAATTAACCCGCTTAAGGCATCCAAGCGAGGATTGTCTTAACAGGCCGTTAAAAAAATTCCGTAGTCCCTTGAGGGGTGAT
Source organism: Halodesulfovibrio sp. MK-HDV (assembly GCF_009914765.1). NCBI lineage: Bacteria > Pseudomonadati > Thermodesulfobacteriota > Desulfovibrionia > Desulfovibrionales > Desulfovibrionaceae > Halodesulfovibrio > Halodesulfovibrio sp. MK-HDV. The sequence goes on from NZ_WYDS01000003.1 coordinate 92,205, forward strand.
GGAATTGGCTTCCTGACACGAAAGCGAAAGGCTCTGAACCAAGATGATTCGGAGCCTTTATTTTTTAAACAAGCTCTGTTGGTGCTAGAATTGCTTGCTTACGTGATTCAATGAACTAGAGAGGCTATTACGCAATATTTCAATTATGTTGAGCAGCCAGTATTGCGATGGGGGTGGGCATAACTGAGCCTGCCGCTTAAATAAAAACTATTCCATTGGGCGTTATATACAGTTTTGTTTAACCGTTGTTTTGTGTTATAGCTCTAACTCTACAGATTGTTAGCTTTGCTTTGAAGAGTAATGTAATGGTTTAAGTCGGTTAGCTGGGGCTTGTATACTTTGAATTGAGAATTAGTTGAGTATTGAATGAAGCAGCAAGCTAGCAAATAAGGTGTTGTTCATGGTCGACGTATAGTGCGGCATTCAGATAGTGCCAGCGTCGCAATCTAGTAATCCATAGCAAGGAGACACATCATGAAAATGACTACAGAAGAAGCTTTTGTAAAAGTACTTCAAATGCATGGTATTGATAATGCGTTCGGTATCATCGGCTCTGCAATGATGCCTATTTCTGATCTTTTCCCTAAAGCAGGAATTACCTTCTGGGATTGCGCCCATGAAACCAACGCTGGCATGATGGCAGACGGCTTCACTCGTGCATCGGGTAAAATGTCCATGATGATTGCGCAAAATGGCCCTGGTATTACTAACTTTGTTACACCAGTAAAAACTGCCTACTGGAACCATACTCCACTGTTGCTTGTCACTCCACAGGCAGCAAACAAAACCATGGGACAGGGTGGCTTTCAAGAAGTTCCTCAACTGTCTGTATTTGAAGACATGGTTGCATATCAGGAAGAAGTTCTTGATCCTTCCCGTGTTGCAGAAGTGCTTAACCGTGTAATCCTAAAAGCTAAACGTGCTTCTGCACCAGCACAGATTAACGTCCCGCGAGATTTTTGGACTCAGGTTATTGATATTGAACTGCCAGCCATCGTAGAGTTTGAACTACCTTCCGGCGGTGAGGATGCTATTTCTCGTGCTGCAGATATTCTGTCTAATGCTAAGTTTCCTGTGATTCTTAACGGCGGTGGTGTGGTCATCGGTGGTGCGATTGAAGACTCCATGGCGTTAGCAGAGCGTCTTGATGCTCCTGTGTGCTGCGGTTACCAACATAATGATGCGTTCCCTGGTAGCCATCCACTTTATGGAGGGCCTCTTGGTTACAACGGATCTAAGGCAGCAATGGAACTTATTTCGAAGGCAGACGCTGTGCTTGCACTTGGTACTCGTTTGAATCCGTTCTCAACTCTCCCGGGATACGGCATTGATTACTGGCCAAGCAATGCTGCGATTCTTCAGGTAGACATCAACGCAGATCGTATCGGGCTGACTAAGCCTGTTAGCGTAGGAATTGTGGGTGACGTTAAGAAGGTTGCCCAGAGTATTCTTGCTAAACTGGCTCCTAGCGCTGGCGACGTAGGCCGTGAAACGCGTAAGGAAATGATATTTGAAACCAAAGCTGCATGGGAAAAAGAGCTTGCTTCTATGGATCATGAGCAAGACGATCCGGGTACTACTTGGAACGAACGTGCACGTTCTCGTGAGCCAGAAAAACTAACTTCTCGTATGGCATGGCGTGTTATTAAAGAAGTAATGCCTGAAGGTTCCATTATCTCTACTGACATCGGTAACAACTGCGCTATCGGTAACGCATATCCAACATTTGAAGAAGGCCGCAAATACCTTGCTCCGGGTATGTTTGGCCCATGCGGGTATGGTTTTCCAGCTATTCTCGGTGCAAAAATTGCTAAACCTGAAGTACCAGTTATCGGTTTTGCCGGTGACGGTGCATTCGGTATTTCCATGAACGAAATGGTTGCTTGTGGTCGCGATGATTGGCCTGCAATTACAATGGTAGTATTCCGTAACTATCAGTGGGGTGCTGAAAAACGTAACACCACGTTGTGGTACGACGATAACTTTGTGGGTACTGAGTTGAACCAAAACGTCTCGTACGCTAGCATTGCTAAAGCATGTGGTGTTGAAGGCTGTCAGGCTGCTACCATGGAAGAACTTCGCGAGAAACTCTCTGCAGCTATTAAAGCGCAGATGGAGGACGGCAAAACTACTTTTGTGGAGATCCTAAACAATCAGGAACTAGGCGAGCCTTTCCGTCGTGACGCTATGAAAAAGCCCGTGTCTGTTGCTGGTATCAACAAGGATGACATGCAGTCATAATATGATGGCTGATCGGGCGATGCGACTCTGAACGTGCTAAGTATTTTTACGAAAAAAGGCTCATAGATGTTCATCCATGAACCTCAAACTGCTGACAATCCCCTGTCTTAGTAATAAGGCAGGGGATTTTGATGTAACAGGCTATATCTGGAATGTATTCAAGTACCTGCCTCAGGTGTTCAGCCACATTAAAAAAGGGTTTAGATCAATTCGATCTAAACCCTTTTATTCCTCTGGTCGGGATGACGCGTTTTGAACTCACGCTCCTTGAATTCCATACAGTTGGTTTTAAGATAACTTTTATATCAAGATGTTATGCTGAGGGTTGTGTTTGTAAGAAAGCAAAAGCAGATATTTTCGACAAGTTTTATCTAGTTTTAACTTGATCCTTAATGCATTTTCTCCAAAAAGATTTGATAGGGATTCTTGGAAATCTTCGGTTGAACTACTGAGTGAGTATGGTCAGGGATGTAGTTCCTCACGACTCTTCGTACGTTTCAAGTACGTTGGAAGTAACGATCTTGTGAACTTAATTCCATGCCTGCTTTGATTGTGTATCTTGAGTGCTTGGAAGGCGCTACTACCTGCTGAATATTCCTTTTAGAAAGGTGGCAAGCAAGTACAAGTGGTTGTCTTCTATCTTCAAACTGAAGCTCTGAATACTCTTTAGGAAGTGTTGGCATTGCGGCTTCAGCGGCCTGTGGGATAAGCCTGTGGGCGCCTGCTCATAGTAATTCAGTTCATGAGTCAGCATTTTCAGTTGGCAGATTTCCTTCTTCCAGTCTAGGGTTGCTCACGGCGCATGACTAGATGCGCCATACTGCTTCAAGCGCCATACAACAGAAATGGGTGTAACTCTTTGCACGTCGGGGTGATATTAATCGTGCAAGTACTAACTATTAATAAAACAGGTGGTAAGGAGAGGCGCGAAATGGTTCGATATTGTAGAGTGCTCTTTGTGTGTGTGTTGTGTGTTGCTATGTTTGGCTGTGCGAGTATGCAGACACGGCAACAAAAGGGCACTGCATATGGAGCAGGTATTGGTGCTGGCGTAGGTGCTATTGTTGGACAAGCAATTGGCAAGGATACAAAAGGAACTCTTATTGGTGCCGGCATCGGGGCTTTAGTAGGTGGCTTGGCTGGCAACCAGATTGGAAGATATATGGATAGTCAGGAGCAGGATCTTCGTAATGCGATTGCTGCTTCTGAAACTGCTAGTATTCGAAGAGAGCAGGATGTTTTGCGTGCGACCTTCAAGGGTGAAGCGTATTTCGATTTTGATAAGAGCAAACTCAAGCCCGGGGCTTATTATGAGTTAACGCGGATAGCTGATGTTTTAAATAACTATCCGCAAACAACAATAGAAGTTGGGGGGCATACGGATGCTAAAGGTTCAGCTTCTTATAACCAACAGTTGTCTGAACGTCGGGCAATGGCTGTAAAAGACGAGTTAATTCGTAATGGAGTTGCTCCTCAAAGAATCCGTGCTGTCGGGTATGGCGAGACCCGTCCAATATCCTCTTCGGATGCTGCAAACCGTAGGGTTGAGATACTTATCGTGCCTGTACGACAGGGCTAATATATCTGGATGTAAAATGTAAAAAAAGGGAGTGACTCACTCCCTTTTTTTGTGGACTTGAAATCTTGATCAAGCTTCTTTCCCATTTTTTTATCGGACCTATTTCTTTGTAGGCAGCAAGCGAAAGGGTGAGGGACACTATTGTAAAAAAAGATAGTTATCTAGTCATAATGAGTTGAATCACTATAGTTTTGTAGACTGGTCTGCCCCATCTTCGGAGCTGTGAAGTAGGAGATGCAGATATAGGGGGGCGCTCCCCTTGAACCTCATTTAATGATTCACTGTCCCTTTCTTTTGTAGGCGGGACACTTTTACACTTTGTTCTTCAGTCGTTGGGCTGCTGACTTGGATTTACCCATTTCTTCTGAGAGTTCAGCAAAGAATGGCTGGTGCTCTATAACAACTAGTTTGATGTCTTGAATCAAGGAATCAATGGCTTAGAATCTATTCTGACATGGTGATATCTAGTGATGGTAAAGTCGGGGCGTGAGTGAACTGCAACGTCAGCCACTGCACGGGGGGCTGTATCTTTGCTCTATAGCTCTTTGATGGCTAAGTCCAAATGTCATTAGACGTAGTGTGGCAAAGTCGCGCTGTTGGAGCAACTATGGCTGATTCAGATGGAATGCACACAATTTTTGGTAAACACGCAAGTATGATGAAGGCAAGTGCCTAGAGGCAGCGATATGTTCAACGATGGGATGTGGTAGTGGTTCAGAAATAGTAGGCAGAGAGTATTGATTATGATCGTCTGCTTGTTTCGTAGCATCCGGGTGCTCGTCTGCATGATAAAAGAGTATCAGTTGGCTTTAGTTCTAAAATCTAGTCTGAGTTTTTTTGTTTATTTTACCGAGAGTACCGTGATCTTTTTTTCTCTACTTTTACATGCTGTGGGCTTTGTTAGCATCGTGATCATTACCTCCACGATGATTAGTGGTTACATTGTTCTGAAGCCTGAATTGATTACTTCAACGTATTTAAGAAGGGATTATTGGTGAAGGAGTTCTTTAATCTTTGCTGATAAAATATTTACCTCAACTAGTTGTGTAGAATGAGATTTAAGTTTTGCACGGTCATTGAGTGAAAATACACTGAATGGTTTCTTTAAATGCTATTGCCACTAGTAAAGATGAGTTGCTGCGTGTAGCAACAAGCAACATTTCTTTGAGCTGTTTTTTTTGTAGTAGCTATCCTCAATTATTCATATTTTTTACTCTTTATTGACACTTTTCTGTGTGTGTGTTCTGTGGGAGAAAAGGAGTGGGTATGATCAAAATTTGTTCTAAGTTTTTTTATTGTTTTTTTATTGTTAGCATTTATTTTTGTTGGAGTAGGATGTTCATCTGAGCCAACGGTAGACGCTTCATCTAAAACTGCTTTTAAGCAATCAATTCAGGAAATCTACAAGTCTGTACCTGAAAATGAACAGCAAAAGTTTAACGAAACCCTCACTGGGATGGGAGCCTTGCTGTTCATTGCCAAGAAAGGGAACGAAGAGGAAGTTCGAAAGTTCTTTGATGGGATGACGTATAATGACATCATGGAGAAGGCGCAAGAGTTTCGTAATAGAGTAAAACAGTAAGAGTGATGCGATGAAGATAATATCACTTCTTTTCCTTTGCTTGCTGCTAACAGTCCCGGCGCTTGCTGCTAATTTCGTTAATCCGATTGGGTTTAATCCGACTTCAGAAAATNAAAAAAGCTGTCATCGAGTATATTAAACAGAATGTTAAACAGGAATGCTCCAAGGTTGGTATGGATTCTGAGAGTACATTGCGGATGATGGAAGAGCAGAACTTGGAAGCGTTTAAACAGTTGCTTAGTGCACAAGATAACAACGTATTAGCGCGTGTCATCAACCAGTGTTGTGGGATTGGAATGTGTAATTACGCGACAATTCACATGATGTACGAGCAAGAAATGAAGGCCAAAAAAAAATCTTTGAAGTGGTAATAGGCTTAAACTAAAAACTATTATTTATAAAAAAGTATGTTAATCATGTGAGTAACGTATGGTATAAATAAAAAGACGATCTTTTAGGTCGTCTTTTTTTGTTCTCGAAGATTGATTTTGGGTTAATTCTTAAACAGGTAGGCTAATCAAATCATGTCAGGTTCAATTTTCGTGTCATAGCCTATCAAGTTAGTGTTGAATTTTTCCTTACTTCTTTGATGCGTTGAATCGGTGACAGGATGAAGATGAAAATTAGCTAAATTTTAACATTAACTGTTTGCTTTTTTGCAGTACTGACACTTACGAGTTTTATATTTGGTGCTATCGCTACAATGGATGCAGATATTATCAGCATTGAAGCAAGCCGTAGCAAAATGGAGTTATTGGATGCGTTCAAGAGCTTTGATTACCCGAATGAGATCGGCCCGGGGATCTATGATATCCACAGCCCGCGTGTTCCATTCAAAGAGGAGATGGTACAATTCTTTGAAGATGCGAAAGCGTATATCCCAGAAGAACGGTTGTGGATAAATCCAGATTGCGGTCTTAAAACTCGTGATTGGCCGGAGTGTATTGCTTCTTTGAAAAACATGGTCGAAGCCGCATACGAAATGCGTAAGCGCGCATAAAACTTTTTTTAAAATTAAGCCCTTACAGATTTTGCTGCAAGGGCTTTTCCTGACCATATTCTTTAAAGATCTTTCTGTTGTAACAAATAAACTGTCAAATTTTACGGGATGTTCGGGAGTCGTGAATTTCAAAGGGATGGCTCCGCAGTGAGTTGGCTAACTGCCGTGAAGAACTTCTTGGAGAAGAGCATTTGCTTTTTCGCCACCCAGCGGGCTCATATATTCGGCAACGCTAAATATCATAACTCCATGTGGAGCGTACGGTAGCTCTTCTCGCATTTGTTCTTGGATGCGTTTTAACGATGCAGGTTCTGCTTTAAAGGTGTCACTCTCTAATTGAGTGAATATTTCGAGTACAGGCTGGATGATACAACACGATCCCTGCATTTTCTGCTGCATGATACTTAGATAAATGGGCACATCTTTAATGCCTAATTTTTTTACGCCGACCCCATCCTGAAATAGGACGCGTTCAATCCCAGACTCATCGGCAACAGCCCTCCAGAATTGTCCCAGTTTTTCCGGTGAAGCCCATCCGTTTGAGAAAGCGGAGATGGACATGGGTTTGTTTGGAACTAACGTGCTGAGGTCTCCGTGGCTATCTTTGATGAAATCACAAAGGATAGATCTATATTCTTCGCTCAACCACGTCCGGTCATCAATTTCTTGAGAAATATACCACCCGGCAAAAACTGGGGAGCGTTGGAGCTGCTGAGCAATTGGTTTAATGGCGTCCATGGTTGCTTTGCGTATCCGCATAAAGTGAACTTGTATAAGTTCAGGCTCGGATTTTACTCGCTCCCAGTACGAATTATAAAAAACACCGCCAAGGGTAACGAGCATACCATTGCACTCAGCGCACTCTAATATTTTGCTGATGACGGATAGATTATATATAGGAACGGATTGAATTGGTTCACTTGGCTCTTCGAGAGCCTCGGGCTTTTGGGGGCCTTCTGTTGTTCCCGCGCTTTCTTCAAACACTACCCACTGCACTATTATTTCGCGGATACCCAGTCTTCGGTATGTATCGAAAAGAGTATCCCACTTCTTACCGTCCCATGTTTCCATGGTCTTGGTGGGTTGTAAAAAGGTTCCTGCAATACCCTGCATACCAAAGCCGGAAGACGGCAAAAGGAAGATCGAAACTAAAATAGAAGTGGCCAGAAAGGTACGAAGACGGCTTATCATATTGCTCTCTCTAGAAGTTAAGTCTTAGGGTAACGCCTAATCCATTGTAGTCGTCGCTATTTTCTTTTGTGTATTTGCCATACAGATACCGGATCAAGACTTCCCAATCGCGTTTGTAGGCGAGATACTGATCTTCTCCCTCAAGCCAGCGGAAAGAAATTGCCGGTCCGCCTTCTATTCTACTAAAATTATTTCTGTCTGGAGAAACTTCATTATATGTAGCAAAGAGGTGAGGGGTAATAAGCCACGCATCATCTATGTTCCATGTCCATCCCTGACGTCCATGAATTAAGAACACAGTACGTTTTTCATCTTGAATATACTCATCCAGCTCAGCGTAGAGGAAGCTGTAGTTCCAACTGGATTCTGCGGCTTGCATTGCCCAGCCGTCATCCACGGAACCCATAAGCCGCAAGAGAGTATTGTCTTCAGCGTCTTCCCCTATTTTAAATAGGCGTTCTACACCAAGGGCAATGTTTGCTTCGGAAAAAGGTTTGTATCGAACTCCGGCGGCACCCTGAGTTGATTCAGCAGAAAAGTCGAAGACACCGTTTTCTAGCCGGTTCGCACTGACTCGACCAATGAGTGAAAAGATTTTTCCGTTTCTGAAGCCGAATTTTTTTGGAATATATCCAACTTCAACACCGGCAGTATTATCAAGAACGCCAACCTGAATGCCCTGTGCATCGGAAACGAAATTATCGTCATCCGGTGAATACGCATAGAATGCTGTAACATCCCAGCGATTCGTTATGTGTCGGACTTCTTCTTTAAAATCGTAGATTTTTTTCCTGAGTGATTTTTTCGTTTCTTCAGGATAGTACGGGGCATTATCAATGGACTTTTTAAACCAAGCCACGGATGCGTCATTGTCGTACAGTTGCTTGGTTATGTACGCGAGATTTTCTACAAGATTTATGTAATCAGGATCTTTTTTCTGAAGATCTACAAAAATTACTTCAGCCTTTTCAAGCTCTTCATTTTTATAATACGCGTACCCGAGCGATATTCTATATGCGTTGGCAGGTTCCAGTTCTACAGCCGTTTGAAAGGATTTGATGGCTCCTTCAAGGTCTTCAGAACTTTCTTGAACTTGTCCTAGAAGGTAGTATCCTTCGGCATTTGGTTTTTCTGCAATGCCTTTACTGAACGCTGCTTGAGCCTTTTCAAATTGTTGTGACTCTTTATACGTACGACCCAATTCTTCGTAGTACAGTACACGGATTTCCGGCGTATCCAATTGTTCCGGGTTTACCGTCAGCAAGGTAGATTCAGCAGCTTCCAGATTTCCCGCTAGGCGCTGTGCCTGACCAAGCTTGTATGCCCCTAGCGAAGTAGGCGTAATACATAATGCAATTTTATAATTAGCAATAGATTCGGTATAGCTTCCCTCGCTGGTGTAAAGATACCCTAGCTGGTCGTAGATTTTAGCAGAGCCTTGGAGCACAGACGCAGGTGCACATTTTTTAGCTTCTTTCAGATAATACAGAGCCAGACCGGGTTTGTTGAGTTTTTGAAAACAGAAACTCAGTGCTGAATCAGCCTCGTATTTGATGCCAAGGTTTCTTGCGCGTCTAAGTTCCTTAATAGCTTCTTGGTATTTTTCCGCCTTATATAGAGCCAGCCCCATGTCCATCCGAAGGCGTGGAGTTTCTCCACCCGCAGCGATGGCTTGCCGCATGTAGCGTATCCCTACATCGGTTTTATCCATTGCGATATAGAGGTAACCAAGATTGATAAGAAGAGTTTGACGCTGTTTTGGTGAAAGTGTGGAATGGGTAAGTGCTCTAACATAAACCTCTGCTGCTTTGCTTGCATGTCCACGTTTGGAGTATATGGTTCCCATCATGCTTAATGCTTCAAAATTATGCGCATCAGATGATACGCGAAGGTATCTACTGAGAGTCTTTAATGTTTTGTCATATTTTTGGGCTGAATAGAAAGATTCACCAGCGCGAAGGAGCAGGGATGGCTTTTTTTTTCTCAGCAGCTTCATATGCTTTAAGGTAGAGTTCGCCTGCGGTTTCAGGCTTGCCATGTCGAGTTTCTAGAGTCGCTAAGCGTTCAAAAACAACCATAGCATTGTCACCATGTAACTGGTCAGAATTCAAAATAGTTTTGTAGATTTTGATAGCCTGTTCATGCTGTCCGTTTTTTTCATAAGCGTAAGCCAGCAACATGGAAGTAGCGAAATCGTGATTCGCTGAATCAAGTTTTTGGAATGTTGCAATGGCGTCCTTGTATTCCCCCGCGTAAAGCTGAGTTCGTCCTAAGGCCAGCAGTGTTTGGTCGTTATCGGGGTGTCTCGCCAACGCTGCGAGGAATGCATCCTTTGCTTCAGAATATTGCTTTGAACCATAATATAGGAAGCCGAGGTTTTGCAGTGCGCTTACCTGATTTTCTGATGAGAGGAATCCGGAATCGAGAGCCTTAGATAATTCAGCAATTGCTTTGGAGCTATTTCCCTCTCTCATATAGGCAGTGCCAAGTTCCATATGGGCGCGAGCCTGATCCGCACCTAACTCCAATGTTGAAATAAGTAATTTGTATGTTTCAATAGCTTTCGTCCAATCGCCTTTAAGCCCCTGAGCCGTGGCTAATGCCTCCATAGTTTCAGCAGTTGGTACGATGGCTAAGGACTGCTCAAAAGCTTCGATGGCCATATCTATATTGCCAAGCCTTACAGCTACGAACCCTTTTTTCGTGAATAGCTCAGCTTTTTCATCCATTGTTGCGGCTGTTTTGGTCAGCTTATCAAAGAGTTCGATGGATTCATTGCCTCTTCCCAGCTCTTCAAGAATAAATGCTTTAAGCAGTAACTGAGTTGATTCCTGTCTATTCTTTAGGGAAAGGTTAATCCATTCCAGAGCCTTGTCGTATTGCTTTGTTTCGTAAGAAAGTTCCGCCAGTCGATAGGTAATGGACGTTACTGTTGGCGCTATGTTGTGAGCTTTAAGTAATATCTCTTGAGCTTCATCAAACTTACGAACCTTCATATAAATATCTGCGATATCGCTTAAGGCGATTAAACGATCTTTCTGTGAGAGGGCGTCTGAATCTGTAAAGGCGAGCGCTTCTTTATAGGCTTTCAGCGCTTCATTGAGACGATTAGCTCCTTTGTAGGCTAACCCAAGAATGTATGCGTGCTTTGCGGGGGAAAGAGTAGAGCCCTCGGTATCAAGGATATTTAGTAGCAGGGCATATTCTTTCTGCTTTATAAGCAAGTGAACTGCACTGACAAAGGCATTCTCTTGTGCGAGTTTTGTAAGAATTTTTTTTTGTATCGTATCTAACAACAGATCTAATGCTTCAGCGTTACGCCCAAGTTTCTGTAGCGAACTTGTTGCAAGCATCAAGGCGCTGGCATTATCAGGATGACTTTTAAGAACCTCTAAAGCTTGAGCTTTGGCCTGAGTATAGTCTCTCTGGTCATATAATACCTGACAATAATCTAAACGTACGTTTGTGTCGGTGGGATCAATTTCAAGAACTTTGGCAAACTCTACAGCTGCTTCACTCAGTTTCCCCTCTTTGAGATGCTCGTATGCTTTGTCTTTGTAAGGGTAGACTTTAAGTTCAATAATCTGTTGCTCAAACCAGTTTCTTTCAGCAACAGCTGACTGCGGGTAGAGTACACCAGTGATGGAAAAGCATAGTGTCAGACTGAATATAGCGATAATTCGGTACATTACTTGGTCTCCCAAGCACTTAGGAAATGCTCAAGATTCTCCGGTGTAATTACCCCTTGCTCGATAAGTACTTCGCCCAATAATGGGCAGTTTCGTGCTTGTTCAACAAGGGCAATATTCAATTGTTTTGGAGTGATATGTTTTTGGGCTAACAGGAACTCTCCTGTTCTCTTAATTTCTTTTTGCTCTAAAAATTCTTTGTTTGCTTTTGCAAATGTCTCTTCAGTGAGAACACCCTGCCGGATTAAGATTTCGCCCAGAGGGAGGTAACGGCGTCTTTGAGTCCGAAGGGCTTCGGAAAGATCTTCGGAGGAAATCTCGCTTTTTTCTACAAGTGCTTTACCCAGAAAATTCGATTCTTTTAAGGTAAAACGGCGTTCGTAGCCTCTACGGATAGCGAAGGCGATGTCGCTTTTTGCTGCAATGCGTAATGCAATGTAGCGTCCGACACTCTTTTCAATATCGCGCAACGACTTTTCGTCAAGCATCTCGTTTGTAGCCATGATGAGCTGATCATTTTCAATTGCTAATGGGTAGACGTTGTATGTAACGGCAGATTTAAACGGAACCATATCGAGTAATTCAAGTGGCGTACTGTAAGGATCAATATCCTGCGTTTCGACTGTAAACTGAATGCCTAATGCCTGAATAAGTTGGTCTTCCGTTATGTAGCCAAGATCAATAAGCACTTCACCAAGGCGCTTGCTCGATTTGTTTTTTACTTCTAAGGCGGAATCAAGCTGCTCAATGGTTAAGAATCTGCGGTCTAAAAGCAGATCACCCAATTTACGACGGTAGGCACGCAATTCATCTTCTGAAGGATATACATGATCTGTTTTGTCCCATGCAGCTTTTTGCCCTGTGGCACGCAGTTTTGTGTATATGGCGATTGCTTTAGTAGTGGCGATGAAGTTGATGATGTTAGCCCAAAATAAACGTGGGATAGACAACAAGCCTTGGAACCAGTCGTATGTGCGTACAACAAAAAGGACGCGCATGAGAATTCGCCAGACGAGGAAAAAGAGACAGGTCGAAATAAGCGCAGTTGACCATGGAGAATCATCTACCAATGGTGGCAGGTTATATTCTTTTGAAAGGACGTTGTAGATAATCAGTCCTAAAATGAAGACGAACAAAAAGTTACCAGTAAAGTTCGCAAGGTTGGTTACTAATGTTTTGCGATCTCGCCACAGCATGTAGCGATACGCAAGGTTGCCATGCCAGCCCATGGTACTCCATCCTTGAAGTGCTATACCCATAACCCATCGAGTTTTCTGACGGATTGCCGTGTGAAGTGTGTTGGGAAAAAATTCGCGGATGGAGATAAATTCTTTAACTTGTTTTTGCTTCGGGGTGCGAGAAAAGAAGCCTTTGACCATTTTGTTGCGCCAAATCCATTGGCGTACAAATGCCTGCTTGAGGCCGAATTCTTTTAGCTGAAGACCGAATTCATAGTCTTCAGTAAGGGAGTTTGTGTTGAAAGGCTGATGGTTTCTTGCAGCTGCAACAGTTTTAAGTGTCTTGCGGCTGAGTGCTGTTCCCACTCCGGCAGATGGTACGGCTCCTGTAAGGGCTTCGCGTACAATAAGATCACGTGTATGGTTTTCTGCAAATTCATCAAGGTAGTGGTTACCAGTGAAATTTGTCCAGTGACGCGGTACAGGGTGTACCGGAATCTGAATCATATCAAGTTTAGGAATAACGTAATTACACAGCTTCAACATGAGTGGATGGATAATGTCTTCGGAGTCTTCCATGATGAAGATCTCGAATTCTTTATTGTTATCTTTTTCAAAAACTAGAATGCCTTCGTAAAGCCAGTTAAGGCAATCAGCTTTGTTTGTAGGTCCGTCGTTGGGCGTAACAATGCGTTCTACGTTGCCATATTTTTCGCGTATTAAATTTACTTCTCGCTGAGTAGCGGGATCGTTAGGGTACGTGCCTATAAATATAACATAATTTGAGTAATTAATTGTTTTTATGGTGTTTTCGAGCATTTGCCGAATGATAGCAGATTCATCCCAGCAAGGAATCATAATGGCAATTGCTTGTTCAGGCTTAGCCAGCAGTTGTTCTTCTGTCAGGCGCTTATTGTGTCTTGTTATGAATAACTTGCGATAGGTTTCCCGAAAAAAATAGCAGAGGTCTATGAAGAACTCGTCGATGCCACTGATAACAAAGATGAATGCAACACCAAGAAAAACGATCTTGAGTATTAAAAAAAGAATTATGCCCACTTCGTTTAACATATGAGTCCCATAATTGTTTAATTTTCAAGAAACTGGGTGCGTTGCGCCTATGTAATTCTGGATCTAGTGTTGTTCCATTGGAGTTTTCAGAGTTATGGAAAACGAAAAGAGTCTTGTTCGTTAAGATATGGATGCTGTCCACTGCTCCAAGCAGAAATAGCTTGTACAATGCGCTTAGAAGCTAAGCCGTCTCCAAAGGGATTAGTCGGTGAGATCGGCTTGGTTGCCTTTTGCTTATTGTTAAGGATAGCGAATGCTTCTTTGACTATTTTATCAGTATCTGTGCCTACAAGTTTGGACAGTTTGGCATCGAGCGCTTCTGTGCGCTCTGTTGTCTTGCGCATAACCAATACGGGTACTCCAAAAGTAGGTGCCTCTTCCTGCACACCTCCGGAATCACTCAAAATTAACGATGCATGTTTCATGGTTGAGATAAAATCGAAGTAGTCTTGTGGTTCAATGATGTGCACGCGTTGATGTTCTTTGATATTATCGAATGCGATTTCACGCACTTTCGGGTTTTTGTGTATCGGAAACACAATTTCAATATCATCGTAAGCGCGGACTATTTTATTGATGGAAGCACAGATGTTTTTTAGTGGCTCACCCCATGATTCGCGACGGTGCGCCGTAACCAGAACAAGACGATTTTCGGATTGGATAACCTTTGCGACAGCAGTAGGAAGTTTTGTGACCTTGCTGGAAATGCTGTTCAGTGCATCAACAACAGTGTTGCCGGTGACAACAATACTTGATGGCGTGGCGCCTTCAGCCAAAAGGTTTTTCTGTGCTGAGAGTGTCGGAGTAAAATTAAGCGTTGAGAATGTGCTGATAAGCTTACGATTCGCTTCTTCAGGATATGGATTCATGATGTTGCCGCTACGTAATCCGGCTTCAATGTGCCCAACAGGAATCTGTCGGTGAAAAGCAGCCAGCGCTCCTGTAAAGGCTGTGGTGGTATCTCCTTGCACTAAAAGGAGATCTGGCGAAGTAGCTTCTAAAATCGAATCCATACCCATCAATGCTTTTGATGAAAGTTCGTTAAGATTTTTAGTAACGTTCATAAGCTCCAGATCAACGTCTGGTGTCAGGTCGAAGAAAGAAAAAACTTGATCGAGTTGGGAGTGGTGTTGCCCTGTAGAAATGAGGGAAATTTCCATGTCAGTTCTGGCAGCAATACTTCGCAGAACCGGTGCCATTTTTATGGCCTCGGGTCGGGTGCCGATGACAGCAGATATTCGTAATTTTTTATCGGGCATCATACCTATCACATTTTTTATAAAACCGGGTGCAGCAATATCACTCGCGATATTGTAACATACAATTATCGCTATGTTTTTCTATTATAGATGCCATAACAGCTTGTTGGTTTTACCTCTTTTGAAGAAGGTTCCGGATATGATTTGCCCTTGGGGCTATGGTGATGAGTTTATAATGATATACGTGTTGGGGAGAGCTAAGGGAAAGATTTTTTTAATCCACACTTATTCTTGAAAGCTTGATGACGAAGAGCTGTTTGTACTAACTACAACTTGTGTGTGCGGAAGGAACATAAAAAAAGAGCCCTAACATTTGTCAGGACTCTTTTTTTGGGACTTTGGGGAAGTTAGCTATAAAGCAACAACAGCTTCAATTTCAATGCGAACATTGAGTGGAAGCTTGGCTACCTGATAGGCGCTACGGCTAGGGTATGGCTTGTTGAAGTATTCAGCGTAGACGGTGTTTGCGTCTGCAAAATCTTCAAGATTTGCCATGAGAACAGTGGTTTTAACAATCTGATCCATGGTTGCGCCTGCGGCTTCGACAACAGCTTTGAGGTTTTCAAGAGATTGGCGAGCGCATTCCTGAATAGAGCCTTCGCATATCTTTCCGGTTTCCGGATCAATTGGAAGCTGGCCGGAAACATACAAGGTGTCGCCGTGTTTGATTGCCTGAGAATATGGGCCTACTGGAGCTGGAGATTTTTCAGTGTAAATTTCTGTTTTCATCATATGATCCTTACAAAGTATTTTTAGTGTAGGTTGTGGCAATAGCAGCATACATCATGGCTGCATGAAGCACCTGTTCTTTGCTGACGTATTCATCAGCTACATGGCAGGCATCAAGTGTGCCCGGGCCGTATCCGATGACTGGAATATTGTGTTTGCCCATGATGGCAACACCGTTTGTCGAGAACGGCCATGTGGTAAGCGTTGCTTTTTTGCCGAATAATTCTTCATATGCCTGAACGGATGCTGTTGTGACGTCGTGGTCTTTTTCCAGCTTCCATGCAGGGAAAATGCATTCTTTGTTGCACGTCTTTCCTGTGTAGGAAGGGTCTGTGAACGTATAGAGTTCGATGCGTGCGCCAGCAGCCTTAACAGCAGGAAGATCTGTAATTTGTCCAAGTGCGTATTCAGGGGATTCTCCCCATGTAAGGCGTCTGTCTATGGAAATTTCGCAGTAATCGGCAACGGAACAACGGGAAGCGGTCTTTGAAGTAACTTCGGAAACTACAAGGCAGCCTTTTCCAAGCTCTGGATCCTCAACTTCAAAATTATGGCTGAGTTCTTCCAGCTCTTTAATGATAGAAGCCATCTTGTAGATTGCGTTGTCACCAAGATGCGGGGTAGAGGCGTGGGCGCTTTTACCCGAAACAAAAATTTTGAGTTCGAGACGTCCCTTCTGTGCCAGAGAGATTTCGTCGTTGCTTGGCTCTGCAAGAATAACGAAATCCGGCTGAAGGTTGCGTTCTTCGATCATGTATTCCCATGCGAGTCCTTCGCATGGTTCTTCCTGCACGCTTGCGCACGCCATGTATGTAAGATCATCTGTGAGTTCGAGATCTTTGATGACTTTGCCTGCATAGACCATGGCAGCAATGGCGGACTTCATATCAGCTGCGCCTCGTCCGAAGATGCGTTCTGCATCCTGATCGCCGGATAGTGGAGCGCGTGACCACTGGCTTTCGTCGCCGTTGCCGACAACATCCATATGTCCGTCTACGCATACAAGCTTTTTGCCGTGGCCGATTGTTCCACAAACATTGCCCATTTCATCGAGAAATACGGAATCAAAACCAAGTTCATGCATCTTCGCTTCTACGCATTTCGCAACGCGTTCTTCGTCACCGGAAAGGCTTTCAATTTGAATTAGCGTACTGGCGAAATCGTAAATATCTTGCGCGTAGTGCTTTGTCCGAGCGGTGATTTTTTCAAACATGCTATGTTACCATTTTATTTTACAGCTGGCATGGGCGGAAGTTCCATGCCAGCTGTGTTTTGGGGTATCAATTTGGATTAATGAGGAATCCGTTTCTTGCTATTTCTCTTTTATCTGTGCTTGTTGGGTCTTTTTCTCGTGTTGAGTAAAGCAACTCAGAGTAAAAGGAAATTGTGTAATAGTATGTCGGGGCATGTTTCCATGCCCCGTTTTTTTTGAGGAGTGTCTAGTTAAAAGAAGCGAGTTCTTTTTCTAATTTTTCCAGCATGCTAGCACAGCGGCTGCTAAGTGTTTCTTTGTAGTATGTTCTAACAGGCAGAGCAGCTTTTTTGAATGCAGCAACCTGTTCGTCGGTCAGTTCAACTACTTCTGTATGCTTAGCAAGAAGCTCAGCTGCATCAGCGTTTGCTTTTTTCTGGAGTTCGTAAGCGTACTGATGCATTTCAGCAACGGTCTCAGTAAGGATATTCTGCAGATCTTCAGGCAAAGATTTGAAGAAGCGATCGTTGAAGAACACGCCTTCCAAGTACATGATGTGGTTAGACATAATAAGGTAATTCTGTACTTCGTACCATTTCATATCTCTAAGAGCGCCGAGTGGGTTTTCTACGCCGTCAACCATGTTCAACTGGAGAGCACTGTATACATCGGTGTACGCAACAGGAGTCGGGTTAGCGTTGTATGCTTCGTAGTTTTTGATAATCAGCGGGGTATCCATGGTACGGAAAGGCAAACCTTTAAAGTCGGCTGGAGTTGTGATTTTTTTATCACTAAGCCAGTCGCTTGCGCCCAACGGCCACAGATCCATAAGACGCAGATTTTTTTCTGCGTAAACAGCAGCGAGGTCTTTTTTTACAACTTGGCTCTGAGCTAAGAATTTGTATGTTTTTTCTACGCTGGAAGGCAGTAGGTAATGCAGTGCAAACATCTGGCCTTCAGGAATAATGGTAGCAACGTTACCAGGGCTAACAATAGCCATCTGGGTAGAGCCAGTAAGCAGGTGCTCTACTAAATCAACGCCTACACCAAGCTGGCCAACCTGAAAGATTTCAAACTTGATTCTACCGTTACTTTTTTCTGTAACACGACGTGCAAATTCTTTTGCATACAGGTCTGGTACTGTGTCTGTGTATTCTTCGTGAGTAACTTTAAAAGTATATGTGTCTTGGGCAGATGCAGACAACACACCGGCAAATATGATCAGCAACGCTAAAGAAAGTGAACAGAACTTTTTCATCTTTTTCTCCTAAATAGTTTGTGTATTGATGGGGTAATCGTTGATGGATTACTTCATCAATCCTCCCAGGAATAATGAGATTTCAGGAAATGCTGAAATCAACAAACAGGCAAACAGTAATATGGCAATATATGGCCCTTCGTTTCGAATAACCTCAATGTACGGTTTATCGAAGATGGCACAGCATGTGAAAATACTGGTACCAAAGGGCGGTGTTCCAGAGCCAATGGCAACTTGCAGCGTAATTAAGATCCCCAAATGCACCAAGTCGATACCAGCATTCTGGGCGATAGGAGCAAAGATTGGAGCAAGAATAAGAATAACAACAATGGCTTCTACAAACATACAGCCAATGAAGAAGACAATGTTAACGGTGAGCAGAATAAGGAAGACAGATGCTGAATCCCCAAGCAAACCTTGCGTAAGCATTTGAGGAATACGGTCGTATGAAATAACCCATGAGAAACCCTGACCAACAGCAACCAGAATAAATACGACGGTAGTAAGTACGCCGGTGGAAAGTGCGATCTTGTAAAGGTCTTTGACCTTAACCGATTTGTATATGCACATTTCGATGATTGCCGCATACAAAACACTTACAGCCGCAGCTTCAGTAGGGCTAAAGATGCCGGAGTAAATGCCGCCCATGATGATTATTGGGAAACCAAAAGGTAAAAGGCATCGTTTTGTTGCCAGTAAGCGCTCAGCAGTGCTTGCTTTTGGCAACCGAGGGATATTGTTCTTTTTTGCGTAGAACACGTTGTATGCAGAGAACAGAAGAATGATAACAACAGCTGGACCGATACCGGCGATGAAAAGATCGCCAATGGAAGCTCCACTTGCTACGCCGTATACAATCATCCCTAGGCTTGGCGGAATAAGATAGGCCAAGTTACTTGAGTTGATGATAAGCGCCATAGCCTCACTATCACTATAGCCTCTAGCGAGAAGCTTTTTCCTTACCGGTGTGCCGACAGCTACGACAGTAGCCTGTGTGGAACCGGAAACCGCCCCAAAAAGTGCACAGGTAATTGATGTTGTAGAAGCAAGACCACCATTTAAGTGGCCAACAAGGCTTTCAACAAAATCAAGCAGACGTTCCGAGGTTTGGCCCATGCTCATAATATCTGCGGCAAGGATGAACATTGGAATAGCCATCAATACAGGAGCCTGAACGCCCAGAATCATTTGCTGTACGGTAATAAATGGCTGAACCATTGGTGCGTACATGGTCACATAGGTAAGCGTGGCAAGCAGCATTGTCATCATCATAGGGAAGCCCATGATGAGCAAAAGAATCATTACGCCGAAAAGAACTAGCATTCTATTCGCCCCCCGCAGTTTTTTCCGTACCAATATAAAGCTCAGGCTCTTTAATATTGATAATAATATTCATAAAATATTGAATAGCGCCCAGCCCGAAACCAACGGGAACAACTACGGCACGAATCCAATCCGGCATTTCCAACGCAGAGGTCACTTTGCCCAACATTTTAGTGTATTCAATATATTCAAGGGCAATAAAGCATACGTAAACGTATGTAATCATGGTGACAAAAGAGATGAAAATCATAAGTCGTTTTTGCACCTTGGGAGGAAGCGCATCAAAAATAGCTGTCATTCTGATATGGCGGCCTTTACGAGCGGCGTAGCCAATACCAGCAAAGGTGACAAGAATGAGCAGCGTGCCACCAAGTTCGTCGGCCGAGGCCATACTTTTAGCAAATATTTTTCGAGAAACAACATTGCAAATAAGGAGCACGGCCATGAGAAGAATCCCACTGGCCAAAACCCACTCCGTTATAAGAGAAATTAGGTCATCAATTTTCCAAAAAAGCTTCATGCTATCCCTTCTTTACCCATCCCCG
The DNA here is from genome assembly GCF_009914765.1 of Halodesulfovibrio sp. MK-HDV. NCBI lineage: Bacteria > Pseudomonadati > Thermodesulfobacteriota > Desulfovibrionia > Desulfovibrionales > Desulfovibrionaceae > Halodesulfovibrio > Halodesulfovibrio sp. MK-HDV. The sequence continues at coordinate 112,042 of NZ_WYDS01000003.1, forward strand.
GGGGGGAGCTTTCAATATGCAATCTTTCTAAAAGACGTAGACTAGGCAGTATAAAAGACCACACTTCATTTATCCTGCAAGCAGTTGCCCAAACCCCTCAATTCTCGGCTGTTTTCCTACAAGCATCATGGCATGCCAAAACATTGCCTGTGTGCTTGTAACGATAGGAACCCCTAATTCAGCCTCTATTTTTTCAATATGTTCAAGTGCTCGTAAATTCGTACAAGACATAAAAATTGCGTCTGTTGGTGCCTGAGCTAAAATGCGTTTAGCCCCTTCAAGCATGGAATCAAAAGAAACCGTTGTAATGTCAGTGTCTTTTTCTATTCGCAAAGCTCCAATCGTCGGTACATCAAATCCTTCTGCAACAAGCTGCTGATACAGCGGGTAGTTCACCTCTGTAGGGTAGGGTGAAAAAATGGAAACCCGTTTGGCTTTTAAATGTTTAAAAGTGGCTAGTGCTCCCATCCATGGGTTTGTTGCAGGAATTCCCGGATTATCAACGGTAAGCAACTCTCTAATCTTCTCATTGCCGATAACAATGGAGGCAGAGGTGCAGCCGAAGGCCATAACATCCATAGGGAGGCCTGTTGCGATCAAGCTGGCAGACTGAGTTATGCCTCGGGATATTTCTGCAAGCGCTTCTTTCGTCATCGAGCTTGAATAGTAGACTCGATTACTGAAGATCATTGCGGATGAACCGACAAGCATATTCAAATCCGCTTCAATTGAATGATCTGTAGAAAGCTGCACAAGCCCAATGTGTACTTTGTCAGGTCGTGGTGCCTTAGAATGTTTAAGAAAAAGTTCGCTTGCCTCGTAGTCTAATTGGGTGAGCATGCACCACTCCTTATGCCGCTAGCGCACGTCTGGCGTGCTTACTTATTGGAAAATTCAGTTAATCCACAATAACAACTGGTTCTGTTTCAACACTCGCATCAAAGGTAGTACAGCAGCCTGAAATGCGCTACCGGCTGGGAATGGCTCACTACGAACTTCGCTATACATACAGCTGCCAACAAGGCCATCAGCAAGGTTAGTAAGAACAACGATGACTTTTGCCACGTTGTTCACGGCTGTTAAATTACGAGAATGTGTTCGTCAGCTCTACGTGACAACCATTCAGCACCGTCTTCTGTGATCACAATATTCTCTTCGTGCACCATCTCTTTGCCATCTTCATAGGTCATACCCGGTTCAAGGGTGATAACCATACCCGGCTCAAGTGTGGTGTTGTCTGTGGCGGTGTTAGAAGGCCACTCTGTAAGCTGGATACCAAGACCGTGACCAAGACGACCAACACCGTTGCCGAGTGCGCCGCCTGCTTCCATGATGGACCACATTGCGTTGTAGACATCTGTAGTCGTTGCACCTGGACGTGCAGCGTTGAAGCCTGCGGTGGTTGCTTCGTAAACGCAGTCGTAAACACGCTGGGTTTCGTCACTGCAATTGCCGAACGCAAAGTTGCGGTCAAAGTCGGAGAAGTAGCCGTCGAATACTGCACCGGTGTCGATGATCAGTACGTCGCCGTCTTCGATTTCTCGAGATGTAGGTCCCATGATGATGCTTTTGTAGCCGTCAGGTCCTGAGCCGGAGATGAGGTATTTTACAAACTCAGCGCCGCCCTTGAGCATGTTGATGCGCATCTGGGTGCAGATGTCACGTTCTGTCTGACCAACTTTTGCGTGGGACGGAATTGCGTCAAACGCATCGTTGGTGATCTGGCATGCTCTGCGGATTTTTGCGACTTCAGCCGGAGTTTTGATAGAGCGCAGGTAGTGCATGTCTTCTGCAATATCCACGAACTCTTTACCTTTAACGCGACCGCACAGATCAATATAATCTGCTGTCGGCATACGCAGATAGGACTGCAAGCCAAGAGTGGCTCCAATACGACCGAAGCGGGTTGGGAGCGCGTTAATAACTCCGGCAACAAGTGAGATGCCGTCGTCGTCCGGTGCAGGGGATGACCAAGTGTGGATATCTTCAATCCAAGTACCGCGCATACCACTTTCACCGATGCCTGGAATTACAGCGATAGGCTTACCTTCAGCAGGTATTACCAAAAACCACGGGCGGGTCGGGCTTTCCCAGAACTGAGTATAGTATCCTGTGTAATAGCGGATGTTCGGTTCGGTTGTAAGAAAGACTGCATCCAGCTTGCGCTCGCGCATTAATTTCTGCATGCGCGCAGTTCTGGACTCAAATTCTTCATTCACAAAACCAGATTCTTGAATAGTCATATCTAACCTCATTAGGGCAACTGAATGCAGGGGCTACAAGTAATCCCGACCAAACCAAAGAACATCACGGTATAACTCAGGAGAAGTGTCACCTTCTGTGCTGATGCACAGCACTTTAGCGTTCTCATCAAGGCCAACCTGTTCACGAGCTTCACGGCCTTCTTCGTCTTGCATGATCCACTGGAGGAAACCTGCGGTGGCAGCACCGGATTCGCCGGAAGTGACAGGTGAATCGCCTTTAATAGGGGCACCGAGAATACGCATGCCAACGGCTGCAACATCATCAGAACATGTGGCGTAAGCTACTGGGTAGTCGCGGAGCATTTCCCAGCTTGTGAGGTTTGGTTCGCCGCAGGCGAGACCAGCCATAAGGGTAAGAAGGTCGCCTTCAACTGCGTGAGGGTTGCCGTCGTTTTCGCATGCTGAAACGTAGAAGCAGTTTGCTGCATCAGGCTCAACAATGATGAATTTTGGGCAGTCTTTTCCAAATGTGGACATAAAGAAGCCAAGCATTGCGCCGGCAAAGCAACCGACACCAGCTTGAAGCAGGATGTGAGTCGGGCGTTCTACGCCAACGTCCTGCATCTGTTCCAGTGCTTCGAGGGCAAGCGTTGTGTAGCCCTGCATGATCGCGTTAGGGATTTCTGTGTATCCTTCCCACGCGGTATCTTGCACAGTTACCCAACCATTTTTTTGTGCTTCATCCCATGCCATACGTACGCAGTCATCATAGTTTAACTCGGTGATGGTACATTCTGCTCCGTGTGCTTGGATGTTGTCGCGTCGGACAGGTGCAGAACCTTTAGGCATGTAGATGATGGCTTTTTTATTGAACTGCTCAGCAGCCCATGCAAGCCCTCGTCCGTGGTTACCGTCGGTAGTGGAAGCGAATGTAATGTCACCAACAGCGTCAGAGACTTCTTTGGAGCGAAGGTATTCACAACTTACTTCGCTTATGTCCTTGCCCATTTTCTCCGCGAGAATTTTACCAACGGCGTACGAGCCGCCCAGCACTTTAAAAGCGTTTAGTCCAAAACGGTAGGATTCGTCTTTTACTAGCACTTCACCAAGGCCTAAATGGGAAGCAAGTTTGGTAAGTCTTGCAAGCGGTGTAGGAGCATATGCTGGAAAAGTGCGATGAAAAGTACGGACTTTTTCAGCAACTTCTTTACTCATTAAAGAAACATCAGCGCCAGCAGTAGGTGCTTTTGGATTTTCGTTGAATTTAATTCTAACCTTCGACAACTCAGTTCTCCCTTGTGGAAAATTTAATTTGCTACTTATAAAGCAGAGAGTGTGCCAAAAGAGCTTTTACGACATTTAGTCTGTAAAAACATATTGTTGTGTAAATTTGGAGTGATGCGAAAGAGGAAGGGGCTATTCTCAAAATGAGAAAATTTCTTATTTTGAGAATAGCGAAAGTGAGGTGGAAGCTGTGCGTATCTACTGTTCCAATTTTCTGTACAGGGTCGCCAAACTGATTCCGAGGCTTGAGGCAACTTGCCTTTTCCCTTGAGTACTGTCCCCGTAGATATCCAGTGCTCTGTGTATTGCTTGTTTCTCTAGTTCCTTGAGGGGAATAACAGGGCGTGAATCTATGTCGGAGACCATGCGTTCTGCATCCACTGGAGATTGCAGGAAGCCATCGTACAAAGCATGCTCGTTAATTTTACCGTTATCTTCGGTAATGTTTACAAGGTATTCAATGGCATTTTCCAGCTCACGAATATTCCCCGGCCAGCAGTACTTGCGCATTTTATTCATAATGGATGCCGGAAGTGTGATCTTCTTTTTACCGAATAATGAAGAGTACTTTGCTGTGAAGTGGTTGATGAGTAGATTAAGGTCATCAAGGCGATTGCGAAGGGGCGGTGTCTGGATAGGAAATACGTTGAGCCTGTAGAATAGATCAGGTCTGAACATGTTCTGGCGCATCAAGTCCTGAATATTATCGTTTGTCGCTGCAATAATACGGATATCTACAGAGATGGAGCGTGTTGCGCCAAGGCGTGTGATTGTGCGCTCCTGTAGGACGCGCAGAAGTTTAACCTGAAGATAGATCGGCATTGATGAGATTTCATCGAGGAAGAGTACGCCGCCCTCTGCCAGTTCAAATTTACCAATCTGGCCTTGTCTAAGTGCGCCAGTAAACGCGCCGCCAACATAGCCGAAAAGTTCGCTTTCAAGCAACGTGTCTGGAATTGCGCCACAGTTGATGGCAATAAATGGAGCACCTGCTCTGTCGCTTGTTGCATGGACGGCACGGGCGACAAGTTCTTTACCGGTGCCGCTTTCGCCGGTGATTAGAACAGACGAGTTGGTGGTGGCGGTGGCGCGGATTTGTTCTTTCAAGATATGAATGAGTGGTGAGCCGCCAACGATGTGGTTCAGTGAGCAGTTTTCGTCATCAATACCGTGCTGTGTATGAGAAACGGCAGACTGGAGTGTGTCGAAAACAAATACGGAAGAAAAGCTGCTAGTTGCGGATTTTAGGTTGAGCTTTTTTCCTACAACAAACTGCTGGCGGTCTTCTTGTTCTACAAGATATTCGTTTTGGCCGGAGAAGGTAATGCCAGTTGGCGTGATAGAGAAATTCTCAAATTGAGAATCAAGCGTCTTCTGCAAAATTTCTTGGGCACGTTGGTTATTGTACACGACGTCTTCTTGCGCATTGTAGATAAGTGTGCCCTTGTCGTTCATGTTAACGACTTCAGACATTGCATCAAGCAATCCGCTGATGTCTTCTAATTTCTGCTTTTCGCGTACGCGGTCTGCAATACTGTTTGCGAGAAGAAGGAGAAAGTTGATGTAGACATCTCGTTGAGGGATTACGCGTTCGCGTGCATCGGGGGAGAGACAGACGAGTTCAATGGCGCCGTATGTTGTGTTGCCATCGGAAATCGGAGCACAGATGGAGAGCAGCTCTTTACAGCTGACCTTTGTCTGACATCCTTTGCAAATTTCATTTTTTCGCGGATTTTCAATAAAGAGAGGCTTCGAGCCTTTGAGCGTAGCCTTTAACAGGTTGCCAGCTTGTTTAATACTGGCGCCAATACCATGGGCGTAAGCCCCTGTGCCTGCAATACGGACAAGTGTTGTATCTACAACTTCAACATCCAGTCCTGTAACTGTTGAAATTGTATCGGCATAATATTGAATCTGATCCTTTACACTAATAAGCATACAGCCCTCCCAATATGGGAATGGTATTGCATAGAATTCTCAATTTGGGAAATCACAGTGCAAAAGGATGCGTAAGTCTACAAAATAGGTTTGATTCAATAGTGTCGCATGGTTGTTCTTGTCAGTTGTTCCTTGTACGGAACGTTCTTGAACAATGTTGTGATGTGAAAATAATATTTTATAGAGTATTTACTTTATATTGCAGTGGAGTATGATCTCTTAATTCATACTTATTTAATAAAGGCATTTGCTATGCAGACAAATAAAGATTTGTGTTCGTTTCTTACAGAACGTCTTCTTCGCTATTGTGAAGTGGATACCCAAAGTGATGCTGCTTCAACCTCCCGCCCAAGCACAGAATGTCAACTCGTGTTGCTTCGTATGCTTGCGGATGAACTGCACGAACTGGGCATTGATGATGCGCGTGTTACCAACTACGGCGCGGTGCTGGCTACCATTCCTTCAAATATAGAAAGTAAAGTTCCTACCATTGCTTTTGTGGCACATGCGGATACTGCTCCCTCTTTTAATGCTACCGGCGTGAAGCCGCTGCTGCATAACAATTGGGATGGAAGTGACATTGTGCTGCCGGATAATCCAGCGCTTGTCATTTCCTCTACCGCTTTCCCGCTGCTTGCAGACAAGCAGGGTGAAGACATTGTTACTGCAAGCGGTACAACATTGCTGGGGGCGGATGATAAAGCTGGCATCGCCGTCATTATGGGACTGGTTCATTGGCTGAAAGAACATCCGGAACTTCCTCACGGCGATATTTGTGTATGTTTTACACCGGATGAAGAGATTGGCGAAGGCGTTAGCGATGAGCTTATAAAAGATCTCGCATGTGACTTTGCCTATACCATTGATGGAGAAGACCCCGGAACGCTGACCTATGAAAGTTTTTCTGCGGACAAAGCCACAGTGACTTTTGAAGGTGTTTCAATCCATACCGGTTCAGCCAAGGATAAACTCGTTAACGCATTGTTCCTTGCAGCAAAGCTTATTAACACCTTGCCTCAGAACAGAATGACGCCAGAAACCACTTCCGGCTACGAAGGCTTTATCTTTGTAGATGAAATTTCAGGCAACGCGGCTGTATGCTCGCTGGATATGAATTTACGTCATTTTGAGTTGGATGGTCTTGAAGAGCAGCGCCAGCTTATTCGCGAGACGTGTGATCTGATCGCAAAAACAGAGCCGCGTGCAAAAATTACATGTGCTTTTAGTGAACAGTATCGAAATATGCGGTACTGGCTTGAAGATGATATGCGTCCTGTAGAAATTGCGCGTGAGGTATTTGAAGAAGTCGGTTTGCAGGTGGTGGAAGAGCCTATTCGCGGTGGGACTGACGGATCGCTACTTACCGAAAAAGGTATCCCAACCCCGAATATTTTTTGTGGAATGCAGAACGTGCATGGCCCATACGAATGGGTAAGTATTCAGGATATGGAAAAGGCAATGCAGGTGTGCGTACTGTTAAGTCAAAAGTGGGCACAGCAATAAGAAAAAAGAACAATAAATAAATATGAGCTGGCTCGTGCCGTGCAATTAGGCGATGCTCTATAGATATAGGGTGGTTGCTTGACGTGGTTAGATAGTAACTGTGAGTAAATGAGGTAACTTTTTTATCTGTGCAGTTTTTGAAACACGTTGAGACACAAGGCGTGAAACACATTGAGACAAGGTTGGCTCTTTTCTTGCGCTCTTATACGTTTTGGTGCATGGAGTCCGAGCCGACCCACTTCCAATGGTCGGCTTTGCTGTTGTTAACGAGTAGGATCGCATTTCAGGGAGCACCTTCTGACAAGGTGCGGCATTCCGTGCGGGGACTGTACGGATTGTTGAGGAAAGGAAATGCGGTGGTTGCTACGTAAGGAGGATCTTGTTGTGAGCAAGGGATTTCTTGAGCGTCAGTTCAAGCTGTCCGAGCACGGCACTACTGTAAGTACAGAAGTGACTGCGGGCCTGACTACATTTATGACTATGGCGTACATTCTGGCTGTTAACCCGGCTATTCTGGGAGCTGCTGGAATGGACCCTGCTGCGGTGTTTACTGCATCTGCAGTGGCCGCAGCTGTTGGTACATTGATTATGGCGCTTTTTGCAAACCTGCCATTCGCGTTAGCGCCGGGCATGGGATTAAACGCATTTTTCGCCTACACCGTAGTTCTTACCATGGGCTACACTTGGCAGACTGCTCTTACAGCAGTATTCCTTGAAGGTGTTATCTTTATTATCCTCACTGGTACCAACATCCGTGAAGCAATTATTAACAGTATTCCTGTAAACTTAAAGCGCGCTATTTCTGCCGGTATCGGCTTCTTTATTGCGCTTATCGGTTTCAAGAGTGCCGGTATTGTTGTTCCTTACGAGCCAACCCTTGTTACTGTTGGTAACATTGCCTCTGCAGGCCCTATGGTCTGTATTATCGGTCTTATCGTTATCGGCGTGCTTTTCTCTAAAAAAGTTAAAGGCGCACTGCTCATCGGTATGCTCGTAGCAACTGCTATTGGTATTCCACTTGGCGTAACAGATCTGAGTGCTTTTAATACTGACCACTTGTTCAGTGTTCCAAGTTTGGCTCCGCTCTTTATGCAACTGGACTTCTCCAATGTGTTCTCTTTGGACATGGCCATTATTCTGTTCACCTTCCTGTTTGTAGACATGTTTGACACAGTAGGTACCCTCATCGGTGTTACTGCTAAAGCAAACATGCTCGACGAACGCGGTCGTGTTCCTAACGCAAAACAGGCTCTGTTCGCAGATGCTATCGCAACAACCGCAGGTGCTTGTCTTGGTACCTCAACTGTTACTACTTTCGTAGAAAGTGCAGCAGGCGTTGCTGAAGGTGGCCGTACAGGTCTTACCGCGCTTACTACTGCGGCAATGTTTGCTCTGGCTCTTCTCGTTGCTCCTATCTTCCTCGTAATTCCTGCTCAGGCAACTGCGCCTGCTCTTATTACTGTTGGTATGTTCATGATGAGCCCGATTCGCGAAATCGATCTTGACGATTACACCGAAGCAATTCCTGCTTTTCTCTGTATCGTTATGATGCCATACACTTTCAGTATTGCTGAAGGTATCATCTTTGGTCTTACTTCTTACGTAGTACTGAAGTTCTTCACAGGCCGTCGTGCTGAGATTCCTAATCTTGCATACATCCTTGTTGGTCTGTTTGTTTTGAAATTTATGATGCATTAATTCTGCATACAAATTTTTCAGTCGATAGATAATCAAAAGCCCCTTGCGTGTTAGCGCAAGGGGCTTTTTTGTTTCTTATTACAAAGAGACACATAGGCTTATCATAGGTTTTATCTGCTGTTATTGGGATAGTGGTAGTAGGTTTTTTTTATGAAAAGGAGTTTGCTATGGCCCGTGAACTGAGCAGTAAATTTATGAATGATTTGCACGAAAAAGGCCCTCTATATCCGTTTCTTGAATTTGTTCGGAAAGACACCTCTCTGGATATGCAAATTCGTCCGGATGAGGTGCATATTTACTATAGAGGCATTGCGCTACTGATTGTTCGTTTGAGAACAGGTAAGTACGATATGCTGTTTAATCAGAATTATTTGACTAAGAGTTACCACGTAGAGCTGCCGAGTGTTGATAACACACTGATGGATGATCCAGAGCGCTGGGTAGGCATCTTCGCAGAGTTGAAGACGTGCATTGACGTGTACTTATCTTGCAACGAAAAGACTGTGTACACTTGCGAAGAGCAAGTTGTTGTGAAGGATTTTTTGCAGACAGCGATGCGGGAGAATACATATTCGGCGGTTGCACCGCGGACTGATTACCATATTACAGACATTGACTGTCAGAGCTCGTTTGACTCTGGTCTTGTCATGCGCTTTGACATGCTGGGCGTATACTTGCCGACAGCGCTAGGGGCAGTAATTGATCCTGATCCAGCTCTTGCAATTTTTGCAATGCGCTTTGGTTCAATGAACCTTTCCGGTCCATATGGTCTGGTTCCGTTTCTGGAAAAGCTGTTTAAGCTCGTGGAAGGCACTCACGCGTTGGAAAAATTAGCAGCAGAAGTGGAGAATGTTTTTTATCAGCGTAAAGAGCTGATGCTTCCGGGTAGTCAGGTCGGGGAAAAGAACGGCTTGCGCAGTATTATCAATAAAAAACCACATTTGGTTATCAATCTGGCGAATCAAGAACCGGAAGGCTCTCATTTGGCAGAATTGATTAGCTCAAAGCATTTGCATAGCATTATACGCATGTTGCGTGACTCTGTTGATGTAAAATTTGTTCACTCTCGCTTCATGGGATACGGAATATATCGTAGGTGCTTGTATTCTATAGAAGAGGTTGCTGAAATCTTGTAATGCCGGACTCTATTATAATAGTAATACTGTTATAAGTGCCCCTACAATATTGTAGGGGCACTTTTGTTAGTGAGTACTTATCTAAGGTTTTTTGTAGAGAAACATGGACATATTTGTTTTCAACAAGGTATTATAAGCACTAATTGTCATGGAAGAGGGCACCACGCCTATATTGTGTGGTGATGCATTAACGCATAGAAACTGGAGTGCGGTGAGCATGCTAAAACCCAGTGCGGAAGTTACGCAGAAAATTACTTCTGTTGTAAAAAGAAAATATAAAAATGTTGCCGAATCTCTTACACATCAGTTCCAATATCCGACAGGAAAAGAAGGATTACAGGGCTTACAGTATCCTGCAGAACTGATTGAATTGCTACCTGACGATGTTGCCAAGTGGTATTGCGGAGTGGGAAATTCGTTATCATTGAGTGACATCCTCCCCGGAGAACATGTTCTTGATCTGGGGTGTGGAGCCGGAGTTGATACGATTTTAGCTGCAAAGCTTGTTGAACCTTCCGGAACATCTGTCGGCGTGGATATCTCAGAAGAGATGATCCAGCGTGCGCAGAGCAATAAAGAACTTTCAAAAACAGCCAACGTTTCTTTTCAAGTATTGGAAGACACAGCGTTGCCGTTTGATGATGCACAGTTTGATGTTGTTACAACGAATGCTATGTTGAATCTTGTAGTGGATAAAGCAGGCGTTCTTAAAGAGGCGTACCGGGTTCTTAAAAAGGGCGGTAGGCTTCATGTTTCTGATCAGATTTTAGTTGGCGCAGCAATGTGCAGCGAGCAGGCGGTAGACTGCTGGTTTAAATGACAAGGCGGCGCCATACCGGAAACGGAGTTTCTGGCACTGCTTGAAGAGGTGGGGTTTAAACAGGTCTCAAAGATTGCAGAAACGGGCTTTAACAGCTCGGATGTAACAAATGGGATGTTGTTTTTTGCTGTAAAATAATATGACCACAACGTAGTCTAAAAAGGATGAGCACATTGCTCATCCTTTTTTTATTCGAATCGTACAATTATGCCGCCACTGTAAAATGGAATAGGTTGAGTCCCCCCTTTTGGTGGAAGCACAGTAAGTAAGTCCTCTGCAAAGGTGATTGTCCCGGCAAATCTATCTCCAAGAGGGAGGGATCCGATTAGCGTAAGCGTTGGCGTGGCAGAAGGTATTACCTCCAGCCCGAATGAGATGGAATCCGTATCTGTATAGATAAAGAATAGAAGCGTGTGAAATACGCCGGAGCCACCCTGTGTACTTTGCGTGTGCACAATGTGAATGCCAGTCGTTGTTATTCCCACAAGGGAGTAGCCAAACTCCTTGTCCTGTTCCTGATAGTAGACGTACGGCATCGTTTTGGTAGTGCGCACTCGTACTTCACTGAAAAATTGATTGCTGATGTTGGCGTTATGTATGTTTATAGAAATTATCTGTGGTCCGCTGTCAGCAAGCGGCCCCTGCATCTCTTCCACAATTTTGGGGTTGATGAATTCTTCTCTGTGGAAGGTGTAAAGCGCTGTCTCCCAAGTCGGGGAAACCGGCCATTCATGTATCAACTCTTTTATGACAGGAGGCGGAAGCGCTACCTGTGTTTCTGCATATGCACTGGAAAAAACAGCGCATGAAAGAAGAGCTATGCTTAAAATTACTTGTATTGTGCGAATCATAAAACACTCCTGAATCAAGAGGCTGTGTGCCTGTGTTACTCAATAACGATAACCTGTTTTCCGGTTATGTGTCCCCCCAGTTGCAAGTGCATTGCCTGCGTAACGGCTGTGTCTGTAAAAGGAATCTTTGTGATTGGCAGTGGATGTATTGAACCTTCCAGAATGGCGGCAAGCATGTTTTTTTCCATGGTAACCAGCCTGCACTGGGTATCGTAATTTTTCTGCGTAATATCATTCGAAAAGTAGTTTGAATCTCTGTCAGTATGCGCTTTGGGAATATATTAGACCAGTATTCATGTGCACAGATAAAGACGCAGGCAGGGAGATTTGTAAAACAGAAAACCCCTGACCGGGAAAGTCAGGGGCACTGAAATTGTGTATGTGGCAATAGGGAAAGTGGATTATGGTAATCGGCTTGTACAAGCCCTTCACTCTCCCCCCGCTGCGGTGCGATTACCAATACCGTCGCAGGGAGATGCACCTTTGGTGCGCGAGTGAAGAACAAACCGTATTATCGAAAACTCCTGCTCAACTTTGCAGTGAGGTAGCGTAGTAAAGAACCGTTAAGGTTCACAGATGTGCAGCAACAGGCGTGCTGGTTGCATAGCCTGCGCTGTTGCTGCAATCCGTTTTTTTAGTCGAAGAGCTTCGAGAAGAAGCCCTTCGATTTAGGGGTGCTGTCATCTGTTTTCTGAGAATCTTCTGTTGCGGTATCAGTATCAGTGTCAGCGGTTCGGAACGCATCGTTTTTATCAATCCAGCTTTTGGAGGGGATGAAGCCGTACTTTTTCATCATTCCCTCTTCGAACACAACACGCTCTGCATGCAGCTTGGCGCGGAGTTCCTTCATGGCGTTCACGATCTTTTGAATATCATTAACTTCGGCATTCGGATTATTAGTGAGTGCTCGAAGCATAGTTTTTTTTGCCCACAATTCTTCACGAATCGGGCGGGTCTTTTCTGCGTACGCCTTACTACGTTGGTACACTTCTTTTTGCCGAGTAGCAGATAGCTCTACTTCAGTAGCCATTGCTTTTTCGTGCTCAGCAATTTCAGTGGCGTCGGCTATTGTGCCGCTGGCGATTGAGAATACAAGAATGAATGCAATGAAAAGACGAATTGTCATAGTTAAAATCCTCATATGTNAAAAATGCAAAACTGTTATGATAATGAGCAGGAAAAAAAGGTTTTGCATTGAATATTTTTTAGGGCGTAGCGTCACGTTTCCTGAAAACAATTTTGTTGCCATACAATGAGAGGGTGAACTCATTATAGTGACGCTACGCTCTATACGCTTCAGCAGCCAGTCGGGGGAGCTAGCTTGCTTACAGTTCTCTATTAGCAACCTGCGTGCCAAAAAATACAGATTTGAATTTTGTCATGTATTACGGGTAAATAAAAAATGTAGTGCTATTTCCCGTGTATCGGGGTAGAGACGCTATGTATAAAATCTTTACGTTTTGTCCAGAACGTAAAGAAATTGAACAAATAAAATCATAATAGCATAAAATAATACGTTTTTATGCATAAGAGGCTTGGAGAACAGGGCGCTATGCGTTCAAAAAATACACGAAACGACACTTCATCGAGCAGGCTGCTCTCACCATATTGCATAGTAGGCGTTATCCTGCTTGTGGGCTTGGGCGTAGCTTTTCTCACTTACAACTCCATTCAACAGAATACGAAAGAGTATGTGCGCCTGTACGAAGATAAAGGGGCATCACTTATTACGTCTGTAGAGGCGGGAGTACGTACGGATTTGCGGAGCATGAACTCCACAATCCGGCTAAAACTCTTGCTTGACGAAATGGCAGACCGGCCTGAAATTTTCTTTATCGCGATCACATTTAGTGACGGCACCATCATGCAGAGCAGCTTTACCAAAGGGCAGCAACGTATGGAGGCGCAATTTTTACGGCGTATCGCCTTAGTTCGCGCAGGAGAAAAGGGACGCTCAACCGTCTATAACGCGAATGAGCGCCAAATTTTTCTAGCTTACAGAGAGTTCTCTCCGCTAACTCGCAAAGAAATTTGGAAAAAACTGCGAAAAGAGCCGACACTGAAACCTCTCGAACGGTTTCTAAGGGTCTTTCGGAAGAAAAGAGGTTCACCGCAAGCTGTCGCTCCCGTGGAGAGAAAGGTAGACACGCAGAACCTTGCAAAAGAAGTAAGTTCTCTTCTCGGAACAACAGATGAAGATAAGGAACAACCAGTCATTTATGTGGGACTGGATGCCCGCCCGCTTCGCGAGTTGCAGCGTACCAGCACAGTACAAACCGTTGTTACCAGCAGCAGTGTGCTCATATTGGCGATTGTGGGATTCCTATCATTATATTGGGCGCACCGTGCCCAGCTCTCACGTCGAAAAGCCGGACGCAGCCAAGCCATGGTTCAGGAAGTTATGTACAATCTGCCGGATGGACTGATTGTGACTGACAGTAACGATCAGATCGTCTACATGAACGAATTGAGCAGGATTCTTCTGCACTGTGACGGTGATATAACCGCAGGGCTTGATGCTGCGCAGGTGCTGTTGCCTGATCTTGTGCCGTACTATCTTAGAGCACGAGAAGGGGAATTGCGCCGTGAGCAGATAATCGAACTTTCTACAGAAGCGTTGCCGCTACTGCCTGTGGGGGTTACCGGCTCTGTTATTAAAGATGAGCACGATGTGATAATCGGCACTGTTTTTCTTATGCGAGATCTACGTGAAATGCATAGCCTGCAAACAGAAGTTGAGCGTAAGGGAAAACTTGCGGCTATCGGCTCTCTTGCCGCTGGTGTTGCGCACGAAATCCGCAACCCGCTCAGCTCCATTAAAGGCGGGGCAACATATCTTAAGTCACAGTTCACACAGGGCAGTGCCGGAGAAAAAACAGCCGCTATTGTTATTGATGAAGTAGAGCGCTTGAACCGCGTTATTACAGACTTGATAGGCCTTTCACGCCCTTCTGATTTAACGATGAAGCCTGTAGCTGTCGGGGATGTCATTGAGCATTGTACAGCCCTGATTACGCAGGAAGCTGAACTGCGCGACGTGCTTCTTTCAGTCTATATTCCCAAAGATACGCCGCATGTTTTGCTGGATACGGACAGGTTTTCGCAGGTTATTCTTAATCTATGCCTCAACAGCCTTGATGCCATGGATGAAGGCGGCGACTTACAAGTGACAGTGGTGCCGGAGGCTCTCTCCATAAGCGTTATTGTAGAAGATAACGGTGAGGGGATGGATGTTGAGACAAAAGAACGAATTTTTGAACCATATTTTACGACCAAATCCCATGGCACGGGGCTTGGGTTATCCGTAGTACATAAGATTATTGAAGCTCATAATGGAATTATTCGCGTGTTCTCCCATAAAGGGAAGGGCACACGATTCGTGATACAGCTACCTTGCATAGATAAGGAGTAATGATGCCAGCGCATATTCTAATTGTTGATGATGACGGTTCGCACCGCACGGTACTCCGCACTATTATTGAAGACTGGGGATACGAAGTTTCTGAGGCTCCTGATGGAGAAACAGCAGTGGCTATGACGCTGGAGCGTCCGTATGACAGCGTGCTTATGGATATCCGCATGGGCGGTATGGACGGTATTACAGCCCAGAAGCATATAGCAAAGCACAATCCCTCGATTCCTGTACTTATTATGACAGCGTATTCTTCTATTAATACTGCTGTATTAGCCCTGAAACAGGGCGCATATGACTATCTTATTAAACCGCTTGATTTTGATGTATTGCAGCTCACCATTGAACGAATGCTGGATCATACTCGTCTTGCGGAAGAGAATCGCTCGCTGAAAGAAAAGAGCTCGGGGCAAAACCAGTTCGGCATGGTTGGCAGCAGCGAACGAATGCATGAATTGGTGGAAACCATCACAACCGTAGCTCCGACGCACGCACCTATCCTCATTACAGGAGAGTCCGGGACAGGTAAGGAACTCGTTGCGAAGGCAGTGTACAGCGCTAGTGGGCGCTCGACTCAGCCTTTTGTAACAATTAACTGTGCAGCTTTGAGTGAAAACTTGCTCGAGTCTGAATTATTCGGGCACGAGAAAGGGGCTTTTACAGGGGCGGACAAACGTCGTGACGGTTTGTTCTGGCAAGCAAACGGCGGCACCATTTTTATGGATGAAGTGGGTGAAATTCCGTTGTCGTTGCAGGCGAAACTGTTGCGCGTATTGCAGCAGGGGGAACTGCAGCGTGTAGGTAGTGACGCTATTTTGCATGTAGATATTCGAGTAATCGCGGCAACAAACCGGGATTTGCAGGACGAGGTAGCAAACAAAACGTTCCGTGAAGATCTGTATTACCGTCTGAATGTTATCGGTCTGGAGGTTCCTTCGTTGCGGGAGCGGCAGGCAGATATTCCATTGTTGGCAGAATATTTCATGGATATTTATGCAGAAAAATACGGCAAAAAAATTGTCGGATTTTCCCCGCAGGCTATGGATGCCTTAGTGAATAATCCGTGGCAGGGAAATATTCGGGAGTTGGAAAATACCATGGAACGCGCGGTTATTATGGCCACAACTGACTATATTACCGATAAAGAGCTTCCAGCTAACTTGCGAAAAGCGCTGCTTGACCAGAATGGTGAAAATAGTGACGGCGTGGATTTGCCGTTAGGTGATGTTTCGCTTGAGAGTCTCGAAAAACGCGCAGTGCAGGCAGCACTTAAAAAACATAAAAAGAAAGTGGATGCAGCCAGTGCGCTTGGAATTACTCGCGCTACGTTGCATAGTAAGATTAAGAAGTATTGTCTTGAAGAGCAGAAAAAAAAGTAATTATTGTAGATAAATTTGTGCAGTCAGCTGATATCAGCATGAATTGCAAATGGTGTTATTTAAATATTTAGAAGGCAAAATGCTCCGATAGATCGGTGTGCTTTGCCTTCTTTTTTTATGGTGTACAACGTGTCGTATAATTTAGAATGAAATAGTTGTTTATAGTAATTTCACGTGCGTACTAACGCTGTGTTGAGGTTAGGGGGCGGGGCAAATGAATCTGTATAGGCACATCACGTTATAAGAATATGCACTGTGATGCCTGCTGTTTTCATTTTATCTATATATGTCTAGTTAATACTGGAAGAAAACAGCATTTATGTCTTACTAAAGGAGATTACTTAACAGAGCGGTGGAAACATATGAAATGCAGGTCAATAAAGCAGATAGTATATGATACGATGTACTTGCAGGATACTCTTCTAGGCAAGGTGTTCAATATTCTCCTAGTGGCGAGTATTGTGATGTCAGTACTTGTTGTACTTGCGTACTCAATCCCCTCTGTTGCGGCAGAATATTGGTATGCAGTAAATTATTTGGAATTTTTTTTCACGATTCTTTTTACCATAGAATACATCTTTCGAATTTGGTGCACACCTTCGCCGAAAACATATATATTCAGTACTTTCGGTGTGATAGACTTCCTGTCTGTTGCGCCTACATGGATAACAATCCTCTTTCCTCTCTTCCCTTCCCTCGCCTTATTACGTCTTTTCCGCGTGTTACGTATCCTGCGTCTAGTAAAGTTATTGCAGTATTTGAACGATACGCATTTAATGGTGCAGATTTTACGTAACAGTCGACGCAGGATTGCCGTATTGTCTTTATGGATTATGGTGCTCGTAGTTATCTTCGGAACGCTTATGTACGTGATCGAAGGTCAGGAGCATGGTTTTACATCCATCCCCACCTCAATTTATTGGGCAATCGTCACTTTGACTACAGTAGGCTATGGCGACATTACTCCACAGACTGTATTAGGTAAGGCTGTTGCAGCACTTATTATGTTGATCGGGTACAGTATGATTGTGATACTCGCCGGCGTTATTTCACAAGAGTTTTCTGATGTGAAAAAGGAAATTCATGGAATGGCATGCGGTTCCTGTGGAATGAGTGGTCATGAACATGACGCTGTATATTGCAAGCATTGTGGAGCCCGACTGTAGCAGTGTTTCTATAGATGAACAGTGTAATTTTTAGGTGTTGATACTTTAATTGACACATACTAACATGCCATGCGTGTAGTACACAAAAGCAAAATTTCATCTTTCATAGAAGCAAGATACATAGATTGCTAGATTGCTGGGAAATGATTCAAAATATACACCCACGACCTTTCTTTGGGGTCACAGTGCATATGTTATCAATAGAGAATGATCGATAACTACATTCACTGCGGCTGTGATCTCTTCTTTTACATCTGTCTTGTATATAAAATACCGTTGCTAAACTGTGACAGTATTCAGATAGAATTAGCCCCGGGTTGGAGCTCTTATGTCGATGGAAAGTGTTTTAGCTAAAATGGAATTTAGAAAGTTCGAGGCTAGCATAGTAGACTTTTTTTCCAAAAAAAATGGCTATGCTATCGTCTTGACTGAAGACACCAACTTTACAGCACTTTTGCGGCAAACACTCAACAAGCATCTTGGCTTGCGAAATAAGTGTTTTTCGCAAGTGAGTACAGTTGAAGACGCCCTTAAACAAATTAGAAAAGAGCTTGCTGCCGGTAAGAAACTGTTAGTTTTTATTGAGCGTATTCATAGAGATAAAGAGATGGCCTTTCTTGTCCGCAGGATTAAGAAAGACTTTAAGCAATGCAAGGTCTTCATAACAATGACCGAAGCACCGCGTGAACAGTTTATTCTTTTGCACGAACTGGGCGCGGATAACTTTATTACTAAACCTATTGCGATCAATACCTTTATCGAAAAAGTTGCACATAGCATCAAGCCGCAGGGTAAGATGGGGCAACTTATTGATATTGCAAAAACAATGCTGGAACAGGGCGCATATGAAGATGCAGCCAAGGTCGGCAGGACAGTGCTTAACGCAAAGCCTAATTTTTCAGCAGCACTTCTTGTTATGGGAGATGCATATAAAGGGTTGAAAAAGTACGAGCTTGCGCACAAGTGTTATCTTGGAGCAGGAGATTCTGCCCCGTTGTTTCTTGATCCACTTAAAAAGCTTGCAGATTTATACGGTGTTGCCGGAGTGAAAAAACGGCAGCTGGATTGCCTTACAAAGTTGGATAAGATGAGTCCGCTTAACGTGGAACGCAAGCTGGACATTGGCCATATTTATGTTGAGCTTGGGAACTATGTAAGTGCGGATGTGTATTTTGAAGGCGCGCTTCGACAGGCTAACAAAGAGGCAATAGATTATGTCGGGAATGTTTCCCAGCAGATAGCCTCCGCGTACGAAAAGCGTGATCCGGCACGGGCAGAGCAATACCTGCGTAGGGCATTGCGAGCCAAAGGTGATAACCTCGATAAAGCTGATGTGGAAACTTTCAACAGCCTCGGTATTGTGCTGCGTAAGCAGGGCAAGTGGCGTGAGGCTATTTATGAATACAAGCGGGCATTGCAGGTTTCCCGTCGAGATGAGAACTTGTACTACAACATTGCCATTGCTTCTGCGGAGGGCAAAGAGTTTGTACAGTCATCAATGTATTTAAAGAAAGTTATTCAACTTAACGAAGATTTTGTGCGGACAGAAACAGCCATTGCGTACAACATGGGACTCATTTTTTATAAAGCTGTCGACCATGTGATGGCTAAAATGCATTTGCAGATATGTCTTGCTATGGACCCGAATCATGCTGGCGCGAAAAAGGTTTTATCACTTATGTAAATTTTGTTCTTCGAGAACGTGAAAGGCAGTCTTTTTTTCAAAGTTGTTGCAAAGTTTTTTATAGACCAGCACAACAGGTAAAACGAGGGCTGTCTTTTTTTGTTACTGAAAATAAAGGGAAATGTACTCAAAAAACACTACGATTCAAGAGTCACATTTTTGAAAGAGCACTACTTGAGGTTATCTGCAAAAATTGATATAGAACAAATCACACCATGAAAAAGTATATCTTCCTTGAGGAGGGGCGGAAGTGGCACACACTAAAGTAAACAAAACAATTTCTGAGATTAATGAGCGAATTCGTTCCGGTAAAGCTGTTGTACTTAACGCTGAAGAAATGACTGAAGCTGTTCGTACAATGGGTAAAGAAAAGGCTGCCAAAGAGGTAGACGTTGTGACTACCGGCACATTTTCGCCAATGTGCTCATCCGGACTTCTTTTCAACATCGGGCAGCAGGAACCGCCTACCATTAAAGCATCCAAAGTTACTCTTAACGGCGTACCTGCATATGCAGGGCTTGCCGCAGTGGATGGGTATTTAGGCGCAACTGAAGCACGGGAAGATGATCCGCTTAACAAGGTCTACCCTGGTCAGTTTAACTATGGCGGCGGTAACGTAATCGAAGACCTTGTTGCCGGACGTGCAGTTACTCTGCGTGCTGAAGGCTACGGGACGGATTGTTATCCGCGTAAGCTGTATGAAAAAGATATTACCATAAAAGATTTGCCGCATGCAGAGTTGTTCAACCCGCGTAACTGCTACCAGAACTACAATGCTGCTGTGAACCTTACCAGCCGTATCATTTATACGTACATGGGGCCGCTTAAGCCGAATATGCGTAATGTGAACTTTGCGACTGCAGGGTGTTTGTCACCATTATTCAATGATCCTTTATTTAAAACCATCGGGCTTGGTACTCGTATCTTCCTTGGTGGCGGTATCGGCTACGTAATCGGTGCAGGTACACAGCATGTGCCTAACCCTAAACGTAACGAACGCGGCATCCCACTTTCACCTGCCGGAACACTGGAGTTGAAAGGCGATTTAAAACAAATGGATGCAAGATACTTGCGTGGCCTCAGTTTCTTAGGGTACGGTAACACCATGAGTGTTGGTGTCGGTATTCCGATTCCGATTCTTAACGAAGAAATGGCGTGGTACACAGGTGTTGCAGACAGCGACATCCAGATGCCGGTAAAAGATTACGGGCACGATTATCCAAACGGATTACCACGAGTACTGCAACATTGTACCTACGAAGAACTGAAATCCGGTGAAGTAGAGATCATGGGTGAAAAGGTTGAAGCTGTACCAATGACCAGCTACCCAATTTCACTTGAAATTGCAGACAAACTCAAAGAATGGATTCAAAAGGGTGAGTTTCTTTTGAGCGAACCAGTGGAAAAAATACCCGCATGGTAAATACTGCTAAACTTGAAGCCCTTGAGTCTAAACTCAAGGGCTTTTTTTCTCCCGTTCTGGCCTTTTCCGGTGGTGTAGACAGCCGTTTTCTGGCGCATGTCATGCATCGTGCGGAAATTGATTTTATGGCTGTGCATATTACCGGCGAACATGTGCCGCGTGCAGAGTCTGCAAAAGCTTTAAACTGGTTGCAAACCCATGATATCCCGTATCAGGCGCTGCGACTTTCGCCGCTTTCTGTTCCGGAGATCGCCGCAAATGATAAATTCCGCTGTTATCACTGCAAGCGTCTGTTGTTTTCAACCATCAAAGAGATGGCGCAGGTTAACGGCGGTGAGGGTGAACAGCCTGTAATTATTGATGGAACAAATGCATCTGACCTTGGTGAATATCGACCGGGGCTGAAGGCTTTGGAAGAACTAGGTATTGTCAGTCCGCTTGCTTTGTGTTCCATTACGAAAGACGAGGTGCGTACGTTGGCGGTTGCTACAGGGATGGAGCATGCTGACCAACCGGCGACACCGTGTTTGCTTACACGTTTTTCGTATGGCTCCACGCCGGACGAACAGCTTCTGCAACAGGTAGAAGACTGCGAGATTGCTCTCAAACGGTATGGCTTGCAAAATTTTAGAGTTCGAATTTTAGATGACGGATCGCAGCTACTTCAAGTTTCAAACGCTGAAAAAGGCGTGTTGCTCAAACACCACGAAGCCATTGAAGGAACCCTGCGCAGCGCGGGATTTGAATTCGCAAAAATACACTGTTCCGAACGGATAAGCGGATTTTATGACCGGAAATAGAATCATTTGCGAATCTATAGCATCACTAGACAACATAGGTCTTCTTCTGTATCATCCCGACTTTCGAAAAGACCGCAAGGAGAAATATAATGGCTCATAACAAACACGAACGTAAGAAAGAACTCGATCGTCGTCGTAAGCGTCGTAAAGAAGCAACAAAACTTCGTATCAAAGAAGCTATTGCTGCTAAGAAAGCATAGTTTTTTTACGATAAAGTATCGATTGCTTACAGCTTCGATAATGTTTTCCAGCTACATTTGTAGGCTGTAGAACGGCATTTTTCTTGGCAGCGGTTTCATGTTTATTAACATTGAAGCCGCTGTTTAGCATTTTTTAAGTTTTGTTTTGTTGATGGAGGGTTTCATGCCCATTTATGAATATCGCTGTAATGCTTGCGAACAAATTTTTGAAGAATGGACTACATCCTGCTCTGAGAGCGATGAGTCCATTAAATGTCCTGTATGCGGCGGAGAAGCCGGACGTATTATCTCCAACACTACTTTTGTGCTTAAAGGTGGTGGTTGGTACGTTTCTGAGTATGGGAAAAATAGTGCGACTTCGAATCCCACTAAAAAGGACGTCCCATCCGACTCTTCCGGATGTTCCGATTCCTCATCCTCTTCTGCATCTTGATAGATTTTTTCGGCGGCCTGTATTGGCTGCCTTTTTTATGCATAGCAATCTTTAACCACAACCTTATGTAAGAGAACGCTAAAATGATCGATCGTTATACTCGCCCCGAAATGGGTCAGCTCTGGACGCTTGAAAACAAATTCCGCGTCTGGCTCGAAGTTGAAATCGCTGTTTGTGAGGCGTGGCACCGCCTTGGCGAAATCGATGATGAAAGTATGAAGCAGATTCGCGAGAAGGCCGATTTTGACGTGGACCGTATTCTTGAGATTGAGGAAACCACACGTCACGACGTGATTGCATTCCTCACTGCTGTAGAAGAAAAAGTTGGCCCAGCGGCTCGCTTTATCCACCTCGGTTGTACTTCTTCCGATATCGTGGACACAGCTAACGGCGTTCTGCTTTCCCGCGCAGGTGATATCATTCTCAAAGACTTTGAAAAAATGCTTGAGACACTGAAAACTATTGCGCACGAGAACAAAGGTCGTCTGTGCATGGGACGTACTCACGGTATTCATGCAGAGCCAACAAGCTTCGGCCTGAAAATGGCTGGCTTCTACGCAGAATTCAAACGTCATCATGAACGTTTCAAAGCTGCTGTTGAAGGCATTCGTGTAGGTAAAATTTCCGGCGCCGTAGGTACTATGGCAATGATTCCGGCGGAAGTTGAATCTATCACATGTGAAGTACTTGGCCTTGCTGTGGACCCAATCTCCACACAGGTAATTAACCGTGATCGTTACGCTGCTTTCTTTACTACTCTTGCTGTTGCAGCAGGTGGTATTGAGCGTCTTTGTGTTGAGCTGCGTCACTTGCAGCGCACCGAAGTGCTTGAAGCTGAAGAAGGTTTCCGCAAGGGTCAGAAAGGTTCTTCTGCGATGCCGCACAAAAAGAACCCGATTTCTGCTGAAAACCTGACTGGTCTCTCCCGTCTTGTTCGTACCAACTCTGTTTCCGCTATGGAAAACCAGGCTCTCTGGCACGAGCGTGACATCAGTCATTCTTCTGTTGAACGTGTGATTATGCCGGATACTACTATCCTCATGAACTACATGCTTAACCGTCTGTCCAACCTTGTTTCCAACCTGCGCGTTATCCCAGAAAACATGGATCGCAACCTTGTTGGTTCAATGGGACTCTTCTTCTCTCAGCGTGTACTCCTCGCTCTTGTTGAATCCGGCATGGGTCGTCAGGATGCGTATGTAATGGTGCAGAAATGCGCTATGGAAAGCTGGGATACTAAGCAGCTGTTTGAAGAACTCGTACGAAAAGATCCAGAAATCAGTGCACGCGTTGCATCTGAAAAAATGGATGAAATCTTTGATGCAAGCTACTACCTGCGTCATGAAGAGTTAATTTTCGGTCGCGTATTCAATTCTTAGATTTATAGATAAAAAATTATGGAGCGGAAAATGGCAGAACTCAAACAACGTCTTGCAAAACTTCTTTTCGAGAAGTCTTATAAGGAAGGGGATTTCACTCTCGCCTCAGGTAAGAAGAGTGATTACTACTTTGACTGCCGTCAGACCGCTCTGCACCCTGAAGGTGCATGGTTGATCGGTAACCTTTTTTACGAATTGATTTCCAGCCTTGAGAATGTTGCGGAAGTAAAAGGCGTGGGCGGTATGACACTTGGTGCAGACCCGCTTGTAAGCTCTACTTCTGTTATTTCTTATGAAAAGGGCGGACACCTTCCAGCACTTATCGTGCGTAAACAGCCTAAAGGTCATGGTACCGGTCAGGGTGTTGAAGGGCTTGCCAACTTTGAAGAAGGCGATGTGGTTGTTATGCTTGAAGACGTAGTAACCACTGGTGGTTCTGTTATTACTGCAATTGAACGCATTGAAGCTTCCGGCCTCAAAGTGTCTTGTGTATGTGCAGTGCTTGATCGCGATGAAGGTGGCCGTGAAGCGCTTGCAGAGCGCGGTTATAACCTTGTATCTATCTTTGATCGTAAAGAGCTTGTAGCGCTCGCTACTAGCTAACGAATTCGTTACATAGATGATATAGAGTGCCCCTATATGGGGGCACTCTTTTTTTACACTTTTTTTATGTTACATTAGCCTGCAATTTCTTGACAAGTTTGCTTGTCTCATGTCCTTTGGCAGTTTGAATTTACAATTCCTACAGTCCTCATACTAATCACGGTATGCGGGGGCTTTTCTTCGAAATAAGGATGTTCATGCGCTTGATTTCGTACTTATTTTTGATATGCATTTGTCTTAGCATTCCAGTTGTCCCTGCTTATGCAGGTTGGCAGGCTTATGTTTCTCAAGAATCCGCAAAACTCCCCATGCTCGTAACTGTCGATAAATCCAGTCAATCTGCTCAATTTTTTGGTCAGAAAGCCAGCGAACTCGCGTCCAATAAGGTTCCTTGCAGTTCCGGACAGGTAAAAGGCGATAAACAGCGCGAAGGAGATAAAAAAACTCCTGAAGGCATTTACTTTGTAGAAAAGCGCCGTACAAGCGGGTTAGATTACGCATTGTATGGTGATGAAGCATATACTCTCAATTATCCCAACCCAGTAGATCGACTTCGTAAGAAGGATGGGTATGGTATCTGGATTCATGGAAGAGGTGCTCCTATTGTTCCAAGAGAGACAAAAGGATGTATTGCGTTAAATAATCCGGACATTGCAGACCTGAATACTAAAGTAACAATTAATACACCTGTGATTTTGGCCGAACAGGTTGTACCGTACTTTCGTGCAGGTCCTGAATTTGTGGAACTGAAAGCAAAAACACAGCAGTGGCTCGCCGCATGGCAGAATCGTTCTCCTGAATTTCTGCAAATGTTCTCTCCCGAGGCGTATTCAAAGAGTATGAATGAAACTTTTTCTTCCTTTACAGAAAGAAAAAAACGTCTTTTTTCTCGTCTGCCTTGGGTTATTACATGGGCAAATGATGTCAATGTACTTCAAGGACCTGACTACTGGGTTACATGGTTCGATCAGTACTATAGGGCTCCAAACCTTGTCTCTCAAGGTGTTCGCCGTTTATACTGGCAAAAGAACGATGCCGGTGAGTTCAAAATCGTTGGTATGGAGTGGAAAGAGAGGAAAATCGGTATAGAAAAGGCGTACCTTGACGCTGTGGCTGCAAATGTGCATAACTTTCTTGATGATTGGGTCACCGACTGGCAAAACGGGGCAATCGAGGGATATATAAGCAAGTATGCGGCCAATGCGGTACAAGGTTCGCGGCGAGGTTCAGATTCCATAGCAAAGCAAAAACGTGTGTTATGGGAACAGAAAAAGCCTGCTAAGATTATGCTTTCTGACATCAAAATGAAGATGTCACGGCGGGGGCTTGAAGTAAGCATAAATCAATACTATGAAGATAGTACCGGATATTCAGACCAAGGACGAAAGACACTGGTCTTACTGCCAAAAGGTGACCATTGGGTCATTGTAAGTGAAGAGTGGAGATCCTAATAGATGAGTGAAAAGTATAGTGTCCTCATAATGCGTGATGATACAAACGTACGACGATACAGGGTGAGTTCGTCTAGCTTACGAATGCTCTTGGTCGTTTTGTTCTGCGTGGTGTTAGTGGCAGCATGCGGAATTTTCACGAGCTTATCACTCTGGGAAAAGAATACCGCCCTCATGACTCAACGTCATGGCGTGCAAAAAGAATTACGCGATTTGAAAGTGTATGTTGAGCGCCTTGAAAACATTGAACAAATTTTACAGTCCAACGATCCTGAAGAACTTCAGGCGCTGTTTTCTTCTATGAGCGTGGCAGCTTCAACAGAATTACCACCCCCAATCGATCTTTCTTCTATTCTAAAAATAGTCGATACAGACCTTGTTGAAGTGTCCAACTTGAAGCTGCAAAGAGCTACAGGTGGGAACATACGTCTGTCGCTTAAGCTCGATAATAAAAATGCTAAAGGCAACATCCGTGGCTCCATTGTACTTTCCTTGATCTCTAAAGAGGGCAAAGTGACTGTGATTGATGCCAATCAAAAGGATATGAACTTTAGCATTAACCGCTTTAAACGAATCGTCACCACTTTCGAAGTACCGGAAGCCATGCTCCTGAATGAAGCATATGCGCTGCAAGTGAGCATCACAAAAAACAAAACTACATTGCTGCAACGAATCTATCCGATGAAAGAGCTCATGTAGATTGACCAACAAAACTTTTCTTGTTGTTTTACTTACAGATTGTCATGCAGACGAGATATAAGCCATAAACAACGAGTTACTGTGTAAGCACAAAATTTGAATAGAAAAGGGTGGAGTTAAAAACTCCACCCTTTTTGCGTGATGTGTAAGACAGTTGATTCAGGACAATGGTTAGCTATATGCCAT
This sequence comes from Halodesulfovibrio sp. MK-HDV, assembly GCF_009914765.1. Lineage (NCBI taxonomy): Bacteria > Pseudomonadati > Thermodesulfobacteriota > Desulfovibrionia > Desulfovibrionales > Desulfovibrionaceae > Halodesulfovibrio > Halodesulfovibrio sp. MK-HDV. Next base: position 138,291 of record NZ_WYDS01000003.1, read on the forward strand.
AACGGCTCAAGAGGGCTTACTTCTGTGCGCTTAAATGGCAGTGCTTTGCCTTGTCGGAGTCAGGAAAAAGTCTAAGTTTGTGGACTGTAGTGCCCAAAAAAGCGAAGGGCGTTATTCAGACTGAATATTGTACGACCGTAGTTTACGGTACAGGTAGCTGCGTTCGAGTCCGATTGCTTCTGCAAGCCGTGTAATGTTCCCGTCGTATTCTTTAAGTTTGGCTTCGAGGAATGCAGATTCAAAGTGGTTGCGAGCTTCTTTAAAGTCTACTGAACCACCAGATATGAGCTGCTCACCTCCAGACGCTGGTTGCGGCATAAACTGTAGAAATTCCGGCGGTAGAAGCTTGGTGGTAATGGTCTGTCCACCGTACATGATGAGCATACGTTCCACAAAGTTTTTAAGCTCGCGTACGTTGCCCGGCCAGCCATATTCGAGCAGGGCGGTTGTTGCGTCTTCGTCGAAATCGAGAGGCTTAAAGCCATGCTCAGCCACAAGGGCTGTAATGAAATTTTGTATAAGCAATGTGATGTCGGACCCGCGTACGCGAAGCGGCGGAACGTATATCGGAAATACACGTAAGCGATAGTACAAATCTTCGCGGAAGTTGCCTTCACGAATTTCGTCTTCCAACGTTTTGTTTGTTGCCGCAATAACACGAACATTTACCTTGATGGTCTTGTTGCCACCAACACGTTCGAAAGCTTGCTCTTGCAGGATACGCAGGATTTTAGCCTGCGTCTTCATGCTCATGTCGCCGATCTCGTCAAGGAATAGAGTGCCGTTGTCAGCCATTTCAAACTTGCCGGTTTTAGACTGGTCTGCACCGGTGAATGCGCCTCGTTCATGCCCGAACAGTTCAGACTCGATGAGCTCTTCGGGTATTGCTGCGCAGTTGACTGCGACGAGTGGATTATCCGCTCTGCGTGAATGTGCATGAATGGAACGCGCGGCAATTTCTTTACCAGTGCCGTTCTCACCGGTGATAAGCACCCATGCGTCTGTTGGTGCCACACGTTCAATTTGCTCGCGTAGATCAACCACAGGAGGGGATTCACCGGTAATCTCTACTGTTTGTTCGATACGGATTCGTGACTTGAGAGCGAGGTTTTCTTTACGCAGGTTTTGAAATTCGAGTGCCTTGTCGGCGGCAATAACAACTTTTTCCAGAGAGAGCGGCTTTTCGATAAAGTCATGCGCGCCGTATTTGATGGCATTAACGGCTGTTTCAATATTGCCATGCCCTGAGATCATGATGACGGGGAGTGTCTTGTCGTGCTGTTTTATATTCGTGAGCACCTGCATGCCGTCCATACCCGGAAGCCAGATATCGAGAAATACAAGATCGGGAGCCAGTTCTTTAACGGCTTCGAGTCCAAGCTCGCCGCTTTCTGCTTCGTCTACAGTGTAGTTTTCATCTTCCAGAATACCGCGCAGTGAGAAGCGGATTCCCTCTTCATCATCAATAATCAATATTCGAGCCTTGGACTGAGGCATAAGAGCTCCATGGGGTAATTAAACTGAAAAGTAAGTGTGCGCCTAACGACGGAGTATATTGGCAAGCGCCTCATCCAGCATCGGGTACGAAAAGCAGAAGCCGGATTCGAGAAGTTTTTCTGGTAACACGCGCTGCCCTTGCAGGATAAGTTCTTCTGCCATTTCACCAAGGGCCATACGCAAGACAGGAGCCGGAACACGCAACCATGACGGTTTACCCATAACAGCGCCAAGGGTTTTACAAAAAACATTCATGGTTTCTGGATACGGGGACGTAAGGTTAATTGCGCCAGTGCAGCTTGGGGTCTTCATAATGTGTATTATGGCGTCGACCTGATCTTGAATGTGAATCCATGACATAACCTGCTTGCCGCTACCTAATGGACCACCTGCGCCGAATCGGAATGGTGGAATAAATTTTTGCAGAACGCCGCCGTTACCGAGAACCAGACCGGTTCGGATAATAACTCTTCTGGTTCCGCTCACATCCATGCAGGCTGTGGAATCTTCCCACTCCTTACATACAGACGCAAGAAACCCCTGACCAGCTGGACTGTCTTCAGTCACATAACTTTCTTCAGGGGAAGTCGGTTTTGATCCGTAAAATCCTATTGCCGAGCTTTGAATAACAACTCTCGGCTTCTCTTCAAGTATAGAAACAGCTTTACATAGGGCATGACCGGCAGAAATTCGCGAATCGCGGATCTCTGCTTTCCGTTCTTCCGTCCAGCGCCCTGCTGAAATATTTGAGCCAATTAAGTTGATAACTGCATCGGCTGCTTTAATATGTGTTGCCAATTGCTCGGGGTTTTTTCCGTCCCATAACGCAAAATCAACATGGAAGGAGTGTCCCTCTGGGATGAGGTATCTACCATGCTCAGGATTACGGGATGTTACAACCACATGAATATCATTTTCGAGCAGACGGCTTGTAAGTGCCCTGCCTATAAAACCCGAACCACCAAGAAGTACAGCACGCATGTTTCTTGCTCCCGTCTGGGGTTGGAACGTTTTCTAATTTTGAGTGCGCTATTGTTATACCACAGGAAGCTCTACCGTGACAATGGTTCCACCGTGTGCAGGACTGTTAGCACGCACGTACCCCCGATGGTCACTGATGATAGATTTAACGATGGTTAAACCGAGACCTGTGCCACCCTTTTTGTGGGAGAAATATGGCTCAAATAAACGGGACCGTTCTTCCTGAGTAAGGCCGGGGCCGTTGTCTTCCACATCAATACGTACAAGCTCTAAATCTTGTTTATATTCAAGGGTAACGGTAACAGTAGCGTTATCCTTGTCGGTAAGAATCTCTGCCGCATTGGACATAACATTCAAGAACACGCGCTTCAGAGCTGAGCTGTCCATTTGAATGACCGGAATGTCGTTCATTCGCTGATAATTCCAGCTGATTTTACTATGCGAGTTTTTGTACAGAGTTACAAGCTCTTGAAGTAGCGGATCAATATGTCCCGGTGCGAGCATTACTTCCGGCAGTTTTGCAAAGGCTGAGAATTCCTGCACCATGTTTTGCAGCTCTTCAACCTCTTTTACAATAAGGCTGGTACACTGGCTGAATGCTGGTTCTTCGATTTGCTTGCCGTATTTGCGTTGCAGACGCTGAGCTGAAAGCTTGATCGGTGTGAGCGGATTTTTGATTTCATGCGCAATGCGGCGCGCAACTTCTCGCCACGCAGCCATACGCTGCATTTTTTCAAGCTCAGTAATATCTTCAATTACCGCTACAAAACCGAACTGGTCGCTGTCGTGTGCTGGCAGACCAATAGCACTGAGCAGCAGTTTGAGCTCTCGTCCGCCTATGTTTACGGCAACTTCGCGTTTCCAAGGTGCTTCAGGTGACTTTTGGAAATGGGTAACAAGTTCGCCCACAAGTTCACCTTCGACACGGCTTCGGAGAAGCGTACGGACGTTCCACCCGATAAGTGCCTGAGCAGACACGCCAAACATGCTGGCAGCAGCTTTGTTGATTGTAGAAATTTGTCCAAGAGAATCAACGGAAACTACACCCGCAGCTGTGTTATCGAGCACTGCTTCAATGTAGCGGTTACGCTGTTCCTTATCGAGGTTCTGTCTTTCAAGCTTCGTATTCGCATCTGTGATGCTATTGCGGCTATGCTCCAAATCTCCGGCCATACGGTTAAACGAGGCCACAAGAACACCAAGTTCGTCATTTGATGTATCTTCAAGACGTACAGATAAGTCACCTTTAGAGATGCGTTCAGTAGCTTTACCAAGGGCGAGGATTGGCTCAACAAGCTCTTTAGCAAGGCGGAAGCCGAACCACATGGCTCCAAGGATAATAAGCAGGGTAACTACGCCCAGAATGAAATAGAGCGTAATTTTAAGCGGACGCTTGAGGGTTCTCAGCTTTTTGTATTCGTCGAGACCACGAACAATACGATCGAGCTTGAACATAGTATCTTTACCGATACTGCGAACAAGCACGAGGTAGCCGGTTTTGCCTTCATCAACAGGCATAACCCCTACCGCGTAGTCAGAGGCTGCACCCGGCCAGATAAGTGACCAGAAGCGTGGGTTCTTTTCCAAGTTGCCCCAGTTAATGCGGCTTTTGGTTTCGTCCCATACTTTCTCAATATCTTTTCTGCCGTGCCAGTTCTGTTCAGTGCGCTTCGGAGTCATAACGCCCACAACGGTAAGGTTGTATTCAGAGCGTTTTTCCTGAAGGAAACTGTCCATGCCTTTACCGCCCCACGCAAAGTTGCGCTTGCGGATCTGCCCGATGATATTGGTACTGAAGTGTTCGAGGTCGTTCAGGGAGTCTGCATAGAAGGCCTGTCCAATATCCAGCGCTGTCTCCATGGATGTTTCAACTTGGTTTTTAAACCAATAGTCCACAGATGTTTGTACAAACTGCGTACTGATGACGAACATAAGCGCTGTAGGAATAAGGGAAAGGCACATGAATACAAGTACAAGACGCGTTCGTAGATGCGAGCCAAGTACCTTACGGCGGCGTTCCAGGATAAGTTTTACCCCGTTACGCAGAACGATGAAGAGAATAAGCAGCACGAGGATAAAGTTTAAGTTGAACAGGGCGAGGAAAAAGTAAGAATCCACGCCAAGATATTTAAGCTCTATCCATGTAAGGGTAATAATAACAAGAAAAACTACAGCCGCAACAATGAGTTCGCGCTTACGACGTTTCTTTTCGCGCGCATCGATTGCGTTGACTATAATTGTTCCCTGATCATTAGGGGTCATAGATCTTCCTGCGTACTATCTAGTACGTAAAATCCGTTGAGTATTGAATTGGGGGTGCAGGATCCCATGACCAGAAGAAGAATGATTTGGTGAGCCACTCCGGCACGTCGGTGTTAACCATCTCGACGTTGAGTGTAACTCTATATTCGTTACCGGAAGTCATTAAGGTCGTGCTTCCCACCGGAAGAGAGATGGATTTCCATGCCCCATCAAGCAATTTGCGCAGGCTTTTGTTTCTGTGCGGTGCTTTGTTGTCCGGAAGGGTGAGAAAATATTCTTTGGTGAGAGTATCGTAGTAGAGAGTGCTTGTAATAGTTGTTTCGGCTAAACTCTTTCTAAACCAATATGAGCGGGGTCGGGATAAGCGAACATGGCAGTTAAGTTCTACCTGTACACCTTCATTGAGCAATACCCGAAGTTGGTTAAGCTGAGTAACACCAACACCAAAATTGAGCATCAATGCGCCATCGGTTTCAGAAATACGAAAAGCAGTAAGCCGCATTTCCTGAGATGTGGCGTGAGCAGGGGATGGCAGTGTCGCACAGAATAGGCAGAGCGCCAAGGCGGAGAACAGGAAAGTGCGTATGGAATATGATACTCGAGTCATAGAGTCTCTGCTTGAGTTAGGGTCAATTTGATCGCATTTGAATCTGCCGGATTTTGGCATACTGTCCAGCTATTTGCAAGCTGTCAGAGGGAATAATGACTACTATTTATTTCAATGTGATAGCGTAGAAATTTTTTGTAAAGGTGCCGGTTCAATAATAGGAAAAAACATATCTTATTACGGTAGAGAAGACATCTTTTTAGGATGTATTAATATGGCGGCAGTACGTTAGTTACTTACAGAAATACTGTTATTGCTATCAGTGTGACGTGGAACATCATTCTTAGGGTAGAGCTTTACTGTTGAATATAGACATCCCCCGCATGGTTATTCGCCATGCGGGGGATGTTATTAACGTATGGCTAAATGCCAAGCGGTCGGATCACTCGTTCCAGCACGCCCTGTATTTTTGAAATGGCAATACCATAGTTGGTTGCCGGTACATTGTGTGCGTTGAGATCGCGGATGCGGCGCATCATTTCAGATCGGTTGGACATGCAGCCCCCGCACATAATGGCGAGGCTGTAGGCATTTAGATTGTCCGGTAAGTCGTTACCTGCGAAAAGTTCGAAGGTCAGGTTTTTACCAGTGTATTGTTTTATCCAGTTAGGAATTTTAACGCGTCCGATGTCATCATCCACCGCATGGTGCGAGCAGGATTCGTACATAAGAACTTTGTCACCGTCTTTCAAGTTATCTATCGACGCTGCCCCGTGTACAAGCTTGGGCAGGTCGCCCTTGTATCGAGCAAAAAGGGTCGAAAAGGTTGTAAGCGGAATGGAGTCCGGTACAATCTCTGCTACCTGATGGATAACTTGTGAATCTGTGACCACAAGAGCCGGAGGTTCTGAAAGTGCATTGAGCGCAACAGACAACTCCGTTTCTTTAACTGTAAGCGCCAGAGCATTTGCATCCAGCACATCGCGCAGTACTTGAACCTGCGGCAAGATGAGACGCCCTTTGGGCGCAGCTCCATCAATAGGAGCAACAAGCAGTACTGTTTGAGCAGGAGCTATCATGTCGCTTACCAGCAGGGGATCTTCAATGAGTTCTTTTGGAGCGGTTGCAATAATGAACCGCTTCAGCTCGTCAATGTTCTCACCTGTGGTCGCTGAAACTGTTACGATGGAATGTCCGGAACAGGCTCGCAAATCTTCACGCGACGGTGTCGCAAGGTCGGACTTGTTGAAGACAACAATAACAGGAAGATTCATTTCAGTAAGCTCGTTGAGCAAACGTTTTTCTTCCTGTTGCATGCCTTGTTCTGTCACTACAAGAATACCGATGTCTGTACGGCGCAGCACTTTACGTGTCGCAGCCATGCGTTGCAGACCGATGGTGCCGTAGTCATCCAGTCCGGCTGTGTCGAAAAATGTCACAGGGCCTATTGGATGTAGTTCGTAATGTTTGCCTACAGGGTCTGTAGTGGTGCCGGGGTGGCCGGAAACAATAGCAACTTCTTGATCTACAAGTGCGTTGATGAGAGCAGACTTACCGGCATTACGACGGCCAGTGAGAGTAATTATGAGGCGTACGCCTTTGGGAGCAGTGTTGGTATTCATACTAAATTACCGGTTGAGCCCGGAATGTGCGTCGCATGCTGGAGCCAGCTTGGGTGCTGAGAGTAAACCCTGCTTCCTGAACTCTGGACTGAAGCAATTTGACGGTAGAGTTTTGCGGTAACGCAGGATCATTTTTACCGGGGTAGATAGCGTAGCGACTTCGAACAGCGTCTGGCGTGATGGAAGGCATAATGACATTGGCGCCTGCATTTAAGCCCAGTATACGACCATCGTTGTTTTTAACTGAACGCAAGGAGTCCAAAGCGCTTGTGGCTGGAATATTCGTTGCCGGAGCTAAGAGACGAAGAATTGCGGTAACGCGCAGACTTTCGACAAGTGTGCCTTGTTCTGCGTGACGCAATGGTGTCTGAGGATGCGGAATAAATGGCCCGCAGGCTATCATGTCCAGGCCCATTGTACTGAGGAGCAAAAGGTCATCAGTCAGAGTTTCGTCTGTCATTCCAGGCAGCCCGATAATAATACCTGAGCCGGTTTCATAACCGAAACGCTGCAGTGATTCAATGCGGTTCAGTCTATCGTACAGATGTTGACCCGGCCTGTAGAGGCTGTGGAGATCTGTATCGGTGGTTTCTATTTTAAGTAGATACCTGTCTGCGCCGCTGTCACGCCATAGTCTGTAGACATCGTCTGGATGGTCACCAAGAGAAAGTGTTACTGCCAGATTGTATTTCTCTTTAATGGCGCGGACAACAGTGTAAACAAAGTGAGGGTTTACGTCTTCGTCTTCTCCGGCTTGCAGAACAATTGTTCCCATTCCCATGGCGGCGGCATTATCTACAGCCTGCATTATTTCATCATGGGTCAACCGGTAACGTAGAAGGTCTGTGTTGCTGTTGCGGAGTCCGCAATAGTGACAATTTTTTCTACAATGTGACGAAAACTCAATGATTCCCCGTTGGTACACAGTACTGTTAAACAATGCTCGAGCAGTGGCTGTTGCAGCTGTAAACAGGGAATTGTCTGTGTCGCTGAAGGATGTGCCTTCTTGTGCGACTGGGCTCTTCAAAATTTCAATAATCTCATTACGTGTTAAAGACATGTAAAAAACTTCCTTAAAGAATAGCAGTTGCGCGCTGCTAGGATTGCCCACACCCTAAGATGTAAGGTGGCGGCTGAAGCATGTAACTGAAGTGCTGCGGACGTATAGCAATAACGTGCCGTACTATGCGTCTGGAACAGATAGCAAAGTCAGTTGCTGACAGGTAGAGGTCACGTTTTCCCTGTTCGATGCGCTGAAGGCGGGATTCCACGACAGAGCGTCTGTCCTTGGGACAGTTCTCTACCTCGTTATTGATGCAGGCCTTGCCTGCGTTACGGGTAGATTCTGTCGCGTAATCCTCTAAATATTCCTGAAAGGCAGGAGTGAATTCGGCAGACAATATTGCTGAATAATCCCCGTTTAGCCAGATCCATGAAGTGTTCGCCAGTTCTGCCAAGGCGATAGCATGCTGTACACCATGAAGGAAGATATCCTGCACCCACGATATCGTGGATAACTTCATCTAAACTTCGGTTGTCACTGATGCAAAATTGTTGCACTTCGGGCCAGTCAAATTCAGGGTCACTGTACGCGCCAGGATAGGTGCGAGAGTCAACGCTAATTTGCGATACACCGATATCAAGTATTTCTCGGCGTAACGCGGCTGATTCACGGGTACTCAAGATCAAACCAGTGTATGGCACGGCAAGGCGCAGGATGGCAACTATTCGTTTGAAGGTCATATGGTCAATGGGGCATGGGGGATTGTACGCCATTTTTGTATTGAGATCTGGTTCGAGTCGTGGAGAAGAGATTGTGTGCGGGCCTACAGAGTATGCTTTTTCCAATTCTTAAACATGGCAAAGTAACTTTAATATCATGAGGTTATAGGCGCATAGCTCGAATAATGTGCCCATTTCTACATATTGATTCCTGCTTTCATAGCTTTGTGTAGTGCGGTCTGTAAAATGTGTATTCAGAAGCATTTCAGGGTGAAAGCAGGGGAATGGTACGTAAAATATGAAAAACCTCTGAACATCGCTGCTCAGAGGTTTTGTTTATAGAATCAGATCGATCGGGTTCGAGTCTGTTCCGAGAAGACAGAATGTTGTACGGATGCCGGACTACGTCAAACGTAACAGGATACGGGCCTGATGCATTTTGATTGATATGCAGTTCTCAGCGACATTCTGTTTAACATGAAGCTATTGCTGGATTTCTCGTATAACAACTTCAAGTTTTTGTGAAAGTGCGGCAAGTGCGGTAACAGCATCCGCTGCTGCGGTCATGCCTTGTGCTGCTTCTTGAGTGAGGGTGTTTACCTCATCAGATGCGCGCGCAATTTGTTCTGATGCAGCGGATTGTTCTTCTGACGCGGTCGCGATGGAACGAACTCTATCTGCTGTTTGCGTACCTGCTTCAACAATTTGCTCAAGTGCAGTGCCCGCGCTCATTGTAAGTTCAGTGTTTTGCCCAATACGTGTTGCTACGTTTTCCATTTGAGTCAGTGTCGATTTGGAGCTCTGTTGAATTCCATTCACTACGCTTTCAACTTCGTTTGTTGCCTGCATGGTTTTTTCTGCAAGCTTACGAACTTCGTCTGCTACTACTGCAAATCCACGTCCGGCGTCGCCAGCGCGTGCAGCTTCAATGGCAGCGTTGAGTGCAAGAAGGTTTGTTTGGTCAGCAATGTCGTTAATGACGTTGATTATGCTGCCAATCGAATCGGCTTGAGTGCCGAGTTCTGTGATGGTGCCTCGCATGTCTTCAGCATATTGCTGTACTTCTTCAGTAGACTGCACAACGTTTTTGACGATGCCTGCACCGTCGGAAGCTGTTCTTTGTGCAATATCAGCATCTTCAGCTGCGCGAGCTGCATTGCGTGCAACTTCCAGCGTGGTGGCATTCATCTGCTCTACAGCAGTTGCTGTTTCACCGATACGCTCGCTCTGAATAGAAGCACCTTGTGTGGTCTGGTTGATCTGTATTTCTAACTGACCTGCTTCTTCGGCAACCTGTTCAGCAATAGATGTAGCTTCCAGAGCTGCGCGGCTGATGCGTTCATTTTGCTCTTCAATAACTTTTCGCTGGTTATTCAGTTCGGTGAGGTTGTACCAGAATGATACTGAGCCGATGATGTTTTTATCTAGATCGTAAACAGGAGTTGTGGTGACATCGATGAAGAGAGTTCGTCCGGAGGTGAGGTGGCGTTCGCAAGTGACATGAAGTTGTTTGCGTTCTTTAATCGCTTTATCGGAGAGAGTTTCCTTGTTCTTGTCATCCCAGTATAATTCACCAGAGCTGACGCCTTTGTAGCTTTCTGGGGTACCCTTTTTTTCCAGCAGACTACAGAGCTGCTGGTTCGCCCAGAGCATTTTGAAGTCTGAGCCGACGATACCACATGGAGTAGGGATGGCGTTCAGAACTCCTTCTGCAAAGCCGAGTTTGTCTTTGAGCTCAAGAACCATGCGGTTGATGGCTTCGTGGAGAACGCTCATTTCGCCAGAGAAAGTACTGTTTGTTTTTGCATTCAGATCACCACCTGCCACTTTGTTGGCAAAAATAGTCAACTCAGTAAGGGGATTGTTTATGGCGCGGAACACAATGAAAGCAATCAACCCACCGAGCAGAATCGCAACAGCACAGGCAAACTTAATCAAGTTTTCAGAATTGTTGAGCAGAGCTAACGATTCCTGACTCTCTTTAATTAGTATGTTGTGGCTGAATTCACCGAGTTGGTTCAGTGCCTTCTCCATTTCATGTATTGGCTGTTTGTAGGGCTTCATCAGCTTGTTGGCTTCAACCGGATCGATATTTGAGTTGATAGCCTGTTGTGTAATTTTCTGGACACCCGTTAGGTAGTGTGAATACGCAGAAGAAAACGTCTTGATTGCATTACGTTCCAGACTTGTGAGCTCAACAACCCCGGATTCCAGTTCTTCAATGGTGGCAATTTGCTTGTGTGTAATGGCACTTACATTTTCCAGTTTACGAAGATACCCTTGTTGTTTCTGCCTGTTTCCAATGTTAAGAAAAATGTCTTTTTCATAGCGGCGATGGAGCAACAGAGAATTTTTGATTTCCAAAGCCTGTTCTCTAAGCGCTACATCATAAAAAACCAGTTCTTTAATTTGTTCTGTGGAATCTAATGCGGATTTATATCCGATTATTCCAATCAGCAGCGACAACCCGATAGCCGTGCTGAACCCCAATAATAAAAGTTTCTTAATAGACATGAAATTACCCCAAAGAATTTCATCCGTTGCTGTAGGAAACAAAGGACTGTGTCGTTTGTCTATTTATTAAGTAGACAATAGGAGCGAAAATAAAACGGAGAATAGCTCCGCAAGTATTGGGTCGTTCCTTCTTTTAAGAACTATATTATTCCCGATATATAGTACCTCGATAAAGAAAAAAATAATCCAATATTTAGCATGTCCGCCGTTTTGACTTTCGCGTTGCAAGATGTGACAGCTCACAATAGAAGGCTGTTTCACTTAAAAACGATCGGCAATAGTCAGTAAAAGTTTATTTTATTGCAGCACTACTGTTAATTCATGCGGTGATTTTATCTTGCATGAATAACTGATGTTGCTAAAGCACGATGATGTACTAGTCCCATTTCAGATACAGCAGTAAATATTCTTTCCCTTGTAACTGTTTGATTTAATAATGTTGTTGCATTAACATTGCAATAAAAAAGCTTATCCCTTCAAAAAATAGGAATAAGCTTATATAAAGATGTGAGTGCTTACACTCGGTGTTGTATTGCTTATGCTCTGTTAAAAACATCGTCCATTTCAAGAGGCTGAGTTTTATCAGAATCGTCTATTTCTTCAGGGTCTCTTAGTGCAAGTGTTTCTGTCCACTTTTGTGCAATGGCTAGGAATTCTGTAAATATCAATTCAAATTTTTGCAGGGTGAGATCTTCTATTTCAACGTGTTTCAGCAACGCAATGTTTCCTTCTTCTCGTAAAAGAACAAATCTGGCACCTGCTAATTGATTGCGAAACGCGTTAATTTCCAAAAGATCGGCATAAATTTCGGGATTGTCAGGCGAAACAATCGTTACGAGTTGCAACGACCCATTTGCTTCATCTATATCGAGGCGAACTGATAAGTTGCCTTTGATCGTGATGCGGCTGTAACCACTTTCATCAAAAGTGAGTGGCCCATGATCGATATTTTCTGCAAATTCAGTGAGAAGATTTCGGAGCGTGTTTTTATATTCCATGATCGTTCCTTATCGTCATATGCCGTAACCACTTTTCTTTGAGCAAAATAGATAACATTGGATGAAATCTGTTGAATGAAAATCTCTTATGAATTTTCGATACACTGGCAGTTATTGATTGGTTCTTTGAGTAGCCTACCATAGGAGCAAAACTGCCAAGTGTTTGTTAAGTGTAACATGAGGTTGAGAAAAAACTATACTGACAGAACACAGTTATCAGTCTGCTAATTCAGGTCATAATCAGAGCCTCATCAAGATAGGTCCATTAAGAAAAAGTTTTTTAAGTTTTTCCGTTGACAGCAGGCTGTGTTTTCCATAGATACACATCTCACAACTTGTTGGGCTATCGTTCAATTGGCAGGACGACGGGTTCTGATTCCGTTAATCAAGGTTCAAGTCCTTGTGGCCCAACCATTTTTTTTTAAAATAGCAACTGGCCAAGTTGCTAGGTGATAATCAAATCATACTTAGGTTTATATCTAGTTCGATTTGAATTATCATTTGCGGTTATGCCGTATGTTTTAGAAAAAAATGCAAGTTTTCAAGCGTCCCCATCGTCTAGCCTGGCCCAGGACACCTGCCTTTCACGCAGGCGACAGGGGTTCAAATCCCCTTGGGGACGCCAAGCAATTTAAGCTCTTACATGAAAATGTAAGAGCTTTTTTTGTTATATTCCCCTGAGATATGTGATTTTGCTACAAACTTTCGGACACTCATATTCATCTCTTCTTTGATTCAGGATAACGGATTAACTAGGTCTCCATAAGTTTGTAGCAGGATCATGTTGAAGAAATAGAAACCTGTAATGAGTTGAGCATGCCTTTTACCCTTTCCCGTACCTGACGCAAGTCTTCATCATTCGGGCGTCCTTCGATATTTCCAAGCCGACCGCTAATATTCAATTGATGCATTTTTTTAGGAATAAACGCTCCTACAATACTCCATTCGTCGACGATGGTAATACCTAAGTGATCGAAGAGCTGCCCCATATATTTGATTGCTGGGATCGCTTCGGCCTCACCAGTATGCGGTCCGGCGTAAGTACAATACACGCAGACAAACTTTCCGGGAGTTCTTGGCGATCCCGGAAGAATTAAATCATTTTTGCGGATGTAATCCATTTGTCTTTTCATCCAGTCCAGCATGGCTTTTCCCGGCAGCCAAGTATACACACCGGAACCGATAAAGATAAAGTCATACGCGAGCAGGTCGATAATATCTTCCTGCTTTTTAACATTAACTGTTGTAACTATATGCTCACCCATCAGTGCTGTTTTTTCAATTTCACGGGCAATCTTTTCAGTCTGCCCGTTCAACGATGCGTACAGATTAAGAATATTCATTTAGAATCTTTTACTTACTTTTTAAATTTGATCAGATAGTTAAAACCGAGATCCAGATATGCGGTCTCATGAAACTCCAAAGGCAGTACAAAGGACTTAATATCTTCTGATGAAATACGCATATGCAGCGGAGGTCCGAAATCAGCCTTCTCTTTTTTGCATTCAAGAATAGCAACCTGCCCTGAAGTTTTAAGTATGCGCTGAACTTCCTTAAAGAGTGCTGTTCCGTACGCCTGTAAATCCATACAATGCAGAGAGGTGCTCATGAAGCATGTATCCACGCTTTCGTCCTCAAAAGGCAGCACGTCAGACATCTCTCCATGGATTGTACGGATATTGGATACGCTATTTTCAGCAGTCTGCTTCGCAACTTCTTTGAGCATATTTATGTTGCTATCCAGCGCATACACAGTTCCCTTGCTTCCAACAGCTCCTGCAGCATGAAGCGAGTAATCTCCCGGGCCGCAACCCATATCAAGGAATACGTCACCATTTTCTAGTCCCAGCGCCTCAAAAACAAGGTCTGAGTCATGCATTTTGTAGCTCGTTGGACCGCGTTTGCGTGCTCCACGGCCTCCTGTACAAGGCAACGCTGTCTTACAATTCGTATTCATCTGTGCTCTCCAACCGTTAGACATTATGGAAAAATGAATCAATTTTGATTCTACATTTCCCTTAGCTTTTTAGTTAAGAAGCTTAACCATTATCGTAAATAAATAAGGGCAATCTGTCACGAATACCCCTTGTAACGTTGTATTATTCTGGACAAACTTTTATTTGAGTCTGCTGAAAATTTCGGACATGCGTTCATCTACCACAGTTTCAACAACAGCAAGAATTGCGGACGCGGAAGCAATCTGCGGATCAGAAAATTCATCCAGTCTGCCCAGTAGGTTATGCATGTGTCGTTCGTGGAATTCCTGATGGATATTGAAAGCTTCCCAACCGGAATCAGTTAGAAAAGCAAGAAATTCCTTATTGTTATCCAGAGCACGGTCTTTACGTACCAACTTCTTTTTCTCAAGTTTGCTTACCATTTGAGAAACAGCACTTTTAGAAACACCCATAACCGAAGCAATTGATTTAAGATTGGTTCCCTCGTTTAATCCGATGGCCTGCAAGCAATGAACCTCACTGGATGTGAGTTCAACCCCTTCGCTTATGGGAATAGGCTGCTCTTCAATACGCAGGTGTTTGTTGATTATCCGTATAAGTCTTCCAGTCATATATTTGATTGTTTCTTCTTTGTTGTTCATTTATTATCGATAAGCAGCTTAACTAAAAGAGTCAAGCTAAAAACTGTAACGCAGCGAAGCATAAATGTTTGAGTTATTGGTGAATTGACCAAAAAAAGTCTGCTCTGTTGCACCAATAAAAATGTTGGCCCCGATCCCGATAGTTGTCTGGTCCGATACCTTATACTGAACGTTGGGCCGCAGATATGCATCCTTATCACTGGGAGAGTAGTACGAATCCAGGCCAAGAGTTAGGTTCTGATTCATCATCTGTTGGGTGAATTGTAAGGTGATGACATGTCTAAACTCATCCTTGGGATATTTAGGATCATGCACATTCCTGTAAGTCTCATAGTTCAGCATCTGCTCCACATAGTACTGTACTTCACAGTTACTATTGGTCCAGAGTTCCTGCGCATACCCAACGAGATATCGGATCTGCGAGTTATCAACTTCTGCATTAGTCCCGCCTCGGTTATCGGTTGAGTCATACCACGCAACTTCAATGTTACCGATCCCCGCACTGACCTGCCCCCTGACACTGGCCCCGTAGACATTGAGTGGAGGAAAGGTTGCTTCGTCATGGGCATTCATTCCGGCGGGCTGTTTCCAGTATCCCCAGTAACCGTACAGAGCTAGTTCGTAATTATTAATATTACGGTAAATGCGGGCTGAAAGTTCGTCATTCTTAAACCATTCATTAGGTATGTCTGTTTCAAGAATATCATCCCGCCCCACAAGACGGTCTTCAAGTCCGCTCCAATAGGAGATGTATTCACCATCTATATACCGATCCGGTTCAAACTTCGGACTGTATACCAAATCAATATTCACCGCTTCGGTAAAAAAACTCACCTTGGCAGAACTGTAAGGAGCTTTCAGATATTCTGCGTCCCGACCTATAAAAAATGAACGCCAGTCCTTGGGGAAAAGATCGTTCAGGAACACCAGTCCGCCAGTCCCCCAAGTAAGCACCTGTCGCCCGATTTTCACATCCATGAAATCAGTAGGTCTGGAAAATATCCACAATTCACGAGTTTCGTAACAAATTCTGTTTATAACACCGTCCGCACGGACATCACCTTTGTATTTAAAATCAGCCCAATCGGTATAAGTGAATACTTCTCCCTGCACCCTGACTTCAGCCATTGAGAATGGTTTCTCTTCGGGATCATTTTGAGTACGTACTCCAGTTCTTGCCTCAATGTATCCGTTGAATTCAATAGGAGCGAACTGCTCAAATATACTTCCTTCCTGCGCTGCGGCTGCCGGAGCAGCAAGGGTTGTAAGCAGCCCAAGCCACGTAGCTAGACGCATGAGCTCCTTAAATCTCATCGCATCAATTCTCTAGGGGGTCTGCGCAGGTATCTTTCACTGAAGACACTTTTTTTGACCGGATGGTTGTATGTGATATCGGAAAAAGTCATGACGGTTTCGCTTCCCGTTTCATGATTTTTAACCTTAGAACAAGTGACCGTTGGATACGAAACAACTTCTCCGTCTTTATCCGCGACAATTTTTTCAACCTTAACCACTTCCATAGTACGATAGAGAACATTGGAATTTTTATAATACTCAACCTTCATAGGAATAAATGTATCTCGGTTAATATGAGCAATATAGTGCGAGAATTCCAAATCATTTGGACTCTTGGGAGTGTTTTTCAGTAGGTAACATCCATTTTTTGTCCCGGTCAGTTCATGTACATCTTCGTGCAGACTGCGTCCGGAAATGTCCTCATAAAGGAAGTCCGATCCGGCAAAACTGGTTCTTTTGTCTCCAGCAGCAATTCTTTTGACCATGTCCAGACTGGGCAGATACAACCAGCGAGAATCGTCCGTGCCCGGAAGGGTCGTTTTATGTACCAAAAAAACCATCTTGCGCACATCAGCAGGAGCTTTGAAATAGGACATATGCATCTGGTTACCGTCATTTTCGCCCACATCCATACGAAGGATATTTAGATCTCTAAGCCGAGTCCGGCCCTGACGATCAGTTATTTTTAAATGAACCTTTCCTTTACAGGTTTTTCCCTGATACAAAGCCATGTGGTTTGAATGGTTAATTATAGCTTCAACATTTAGTGTTTTAGCCCGTGCTGGGGAAACTCCTATTGAGACAGTAAGCATTAAGGCCGCAGCCAGTAATATTCTATACTCCATTTTGAACCTCTTTTACTTGTGCGTTATTGCGTTTTTATGAAGCTGAAGATGCCTTTAATGGACTTGCGAAGACATCTTTAGCAGGACCAAAAAGGGGGGGGTGAAATTTCTTTTAGGGACTTTGCGCGATGGGTTAGCGATGCACTTCCAAAGGGATGGCTGTTGCCGGTATCTTTTTCTTGGAAGTAGAAACTTTTTCACTAACAAAGAACCATTTTGAGGCCAGAGTAATGATGGCCGGCATGACTACAAGAGTCAGAATGCCAGAAAGCATCATGATGGAAGACAGCAGGATACTTGTCGTACGGTAAGGGATCAAAGCAGATATAAGCATGGGTAGAAAGCCGATAGAAATAACCAGCACGTTGCGACTGATGGCCCGTGCAGGAGCTCCATACATTTGGGGCAGGGTTTCACTCCATGAACCAGTTTTTGAATAGATATTCCTGCAGCGCTCCACAAAATGGATAGCAAAGTCGACAGACATCCCAAGAGTAAGAACCCCAAGAACAGCAACAGGCATGTCGTAATCCTTGCCGATAAGTCCAATGAATCCGTAAATGAGTGCAATAGTCATGGTCAGCGGAACCATGCACAACATGCCCCATTTTACTGACCTGAACAAAAATGCTGCTAAGAGTAGCACGATAACGAAACTGCCGAGAAATGAACGCAGCATACCTTCCACCATTTGGTTCTGCCACGCGACATTGATGTAAGTCAGCCCAGCCCAGTTATGGGAGAGGTTACAAGGAGGAGGATTCTGTTCAAAGTAGTTGTGTACAAAAGTTTCCACAGCTTCCATCACCATGTTGTCACCACTAGAGAGCTGGAAAACAACGCAGGCTCCAGTATAATCTGGAGTTACGTAATGCCATAGATCATGAGGACGGTGGCTCTGCTGGAATTGCATGTAACACTCAGCTACCCCTTGAAGTTTTTCAGGAACCTTATAGCTGGCGTCTTTTCCATCAGTCAGTTCCTGATTAATTTTACTAACAAGATCAGTTGGAGCTATGCTTTTGCCAACCAGTCCGGCTGCTTTGATTTCCTTTTGTAATCCGGCAAGGTACTTCAGCATTTCAGGGTTTTTGAAAGGTTTTTGCATTTCTTTTTCAAGATTAAAAAAGCTGGAAAACTCGTCATACAAATAGAAGTCCTCATCACTGGCCTTTTCAGCTTTACGACCCGCCAAACCTGCCGCACGGTCAAGGAAAGACTTTCTCGTATCAATAGAATCAGGCATGTGGTTCAGCTCATTCATAAATAAAGCTGCCAATTGGGGAGCGTGGGGAGACTCAGCAATAAGAGTCTCGGCAAAAGTCATGAATCTTTCAGAAAATTTACGCTTCTCGGACTCGGAATAAGAAATTTTATTCTTTTTACTCTCAAGAATAAGATACGCGGGATACGTTCCTTCAAAGTGCTTGGTCAGCGCTGTATCAGCCATACGAATGGGGTGACTGGGGGCAAACCATTTGACAGGGTTATCATTAATTTGAATTTTGCTAATTCCCCATACAGAGAGAACCAGCAGAATCATGAGCAAACCTAACAAAGGCTTCGCATAACGGTATGAAACTCTTCCGGTCTTCTCCAGAATACGATCCAGAAATGTTTTTTCTCCGCCACTTTGCTTGGCAAGTCCGAAATTATTAAAAAAGCTAGCAGGTAGAACCATGATGTAGGCGGGAACAAACATAATGGTTAAAAGCCAGGCGACCATTATGCCCAGTCCCACAAACACACCGAAAACCTGAACCGGAGGGATGGGAGTGAGAGCAAGCGAGATAAATCCCGCTGCAGAAGTCAGCGAAGTGTAGAGCATGGGCATGAATAAAAAATTCAAAACCTCTATAATAGTTTGTTTCCTGCCCTTCTCCGGTGAATACAAATCAAAAAATTCCGATAGAATATGTATCGAATCCACCACCGCAATGGACATTAAAAAAACTGGAATCATTGAGCTCATAATGTGGATTTCATATCCCAGACCGATCATTGATCCCATGGTTATAACTACTGACAATGTAGCGATAATCATGGGTAAAAAGGTCAGTGAGAGCTTGCGGAAAAAGAAATAGAGCAGCAAAAAGATGGTTCCCATGGCAAGAGGGGAGGCGATGATCATTTCCGTAAACATTTCAATGCCGATTGCGTCCTGAGCCACAGGCAATCCGGTAACATAAAACTCGTCACTTCCACCTAATTCTTCAATCTTGCCCTGAAGGGCTGAGTAAACTTTGTAACTCTGATATTTGTCCGTCAAAGGAAGATAGATGCAGATGGCATTGCCATCTTCTGAAGCCATACGACCTGAAAGCATTGGGTTTGCAAAAGTTTTTGCACGAACAGTGTCGGCTTGGGCCTGAGTACGGGGTGGACGCGGCATAAGCCAGTCAAAGGAAATAACTCCCGGTTCTTCCTGATTGATATGCTCGACCATAGAGGGTGCAACCATATCAACCTCAATCACACCACTTTTCTTCGACGGATCATCTGGGTTATCCCAACGAAGAGTCTTTGCGAACTCAGCAAGTTCATAGACCCGTCCTAACGTGTCTGGATTAAAAACACCGTGTGGAGACTCCTCGTTGATAATTCCGAGCACGACAATCTCAGACAGGGCGAACTTAGCCTTGGCTTCATTATGAAAAACTCGTGATGATTCATCTGCCGGAAGCATGTGTTCCGGATCGGTATCGATAACCACGTTAGGAAAAAATGCTCCTGTAAATATTGCTAGCATCATGAGCAGGACAATTGTTGCCCAACTTCGTTTTGTAGCGAAAGAAATTGCCATTTGCTTTATCTTATTCATTCGGCCTACCTCGATTTTATTATTTTGGTTAAGCTGCTTAACCGTTGTTTTAAAAAAATGTCCTAACCCGGATACCTGTTGTTAGACTTATACTGGGATGGCAGGATAAACTACCCCACAACATAATTTTTTTACCCCAAAGCAAGACAGAACAAGATAAAGAATCAGTATAAAAGAAAAGACGTATTGCGATACATACGCAACACGCCTTTCATAGCAAAAAATTTTAAATGAAGAGCTATTCTATAACTTCAAGTCTAAAAACATCCGCAAGCAGAAACGGCTGTTCTTCTTTCCCGCACTGAATTTAAAAACTGTTTAGGAAGCACGCCATATCTTTTTTTATACGCTGCACTGAAATGACTCAAATTAGTATATCCAAGAGCCCATGCCACCTCACTGACATTCATATCACCGTCCTCAAAAAACATTCTTGCTTTTCGAAGTTTGTATTCCTTTAAAAATCCAAAGACAGACATTCCAAACAGTTCTTGAAAACCTGACTGAATCTTACTTATGCTCATCATGTGGGCCTTTGACAGTTCAGCCATACTTGGGGGTACGTCAAAATTTTCTTTAAGATGTTCCTGAACGTCTCTAATCTGCTCAACTTCGCGCGGAGTCAAAATAGTATTATGCACGCCTGAATAGGATTCCAGCTTCATAACCTGCAGTCCAATAAGCTCAAGGGCTTTTCCTTCCAGATACATCCTGCTGCACTGCCCGCCTGAGAGTGCATAAAACAATTCATTGGCCGCGGCATGTACTATGGGGTCCATTGTGTGATGTAGAAAGAAATCCTGATCACTCTTATTTTCCAGCAAATTCTTTAAATCATCATGCACGGCATGAATATCTTCAACCAACAGCTCATACAGCAGTTCAGGGCTAATGTGTAAATGAATAATTCTTGCTTTAACTTGTGCGGCAGACTCAACCATCCCGCTCAGTTCTCGAAAAAAACCTAACCCTCCATACCCCGCAAAGTTCTCAAGTCTGTGTGCCCCTGTAGTCGTTTCATAAAGATTATTTACGATTGCGCCTTCAAGGAAAAATCCAAAATCAAGATAACTATTCTTTTTCTGGTAACTGAACGAAAAATCGGAAGAAGGAGTGGATTCAAACGAGCTAACTCGAAGTCCGGGTCTAAGTTCAATCTCACGCCATACTGATTCCATTCCAGCTTTTGAATTAGAATCGCAACAAGGGGCGAACGTTCTGACAGTACTGTTGGCAGAGGCTTCAGCCAGATTCCACACTTTGTTACTACGAGTCGGAAAAAGACTTCTATTCATTTGCGCTGCTCTTCGCTCATTGGCATTTTAAGTTGATTTTGATTCTCAATATCTGAATGTTTTGTATCATGTCAACACGAATGGTGAAAAGAGGTAGTTATTTAGCATAGTAGGGTAAAAAAGTTGCTTGGTGTAATCTCCTTCTTTTAGTGCCTTTGAAAGCATACATCTTAACTGCTGTTACTTCGTATTGTCAGTTGATCGTGCATGAGAAAACATATTTTCAGGATCATTTGTTTTTAAAATTGATTCGTTGGAAAATTTCCAAATATAACAAAATTGTAAATATTGTGCTTTTGCCAAGGTGTTCTAGTAAATTATCGGCTTAGATTCATGTTGAAGGAATGCCTGCATGAAGTTCTCTTACTACTGTTTTATTCTTATTCATCTAAGATTATTGATTTAAAAATGCATTTTATTTTTTTATAAAATATTTAAAAAATCTATTTAAACAGATCAAAATTGAAAAATTTACGAAAGCTATAGCGAACATAATTTCTTTTTTTCGCTATTAAAAAGAGTGTTGCCTATGAAAACTAAAAATAAAGAAAATGTTAAAAAATAGAAAAATGACAAAATTGTAAAACAAAACTGTGTTTAGAGATTGAAAAAAGAGAAATTTAGAAAGATTTACTTGTAATTATCTTATCTTATTAAGTAAAATTTATATGGGTCAGTATATGCATTATTGAACGTATGCGCTCACCAATACATATACTTAAATTTTCAGCATTACTTGCGATTTGCGAAACCATGGAGCAGGCACTGGACCTTGAAGCTGCTCTTGATGGAGTACTCTGTATGCTTTCTGAAAAACTAAGTATGCAGCGGGCAACAGTAACCTTATACGATCCAGAAATTCAACAGTTAGCCATTAATGCATCGTATGGCCTAACGTTGGAGGAAAAAAGGCGTGGTGTGTATCGTCTTGATGAAGGCGTTACCGGAAAAATATTTAGATCAAGCGAACCATTTTATGTTCCGGATATCAGTAATAACCCGCTTTTTTTAGATAAAACAGGTGCGCGAAAACTCCAACGAAGAATGACATCCTTCATTGGTGTACCTATTGTTTTACATGGAGATCCTATTGGGGTTCTTAATGTGGATAGAGTTTTTGATGATCATATTTCTATTGAAGAAGATATAGATTTTTTGAAAATTGTAGCCACCCTTATTGGGCAATTTTTGAGCCTTAATAAAAAGGTTATGGAACGTGAAGCTGTCTTCAAGCGTGAAAATGCTTCTCTACGTTACCAGATTTCTCAGCAGAACAAGGGATTATTTATTGTTGGCAAAAGTCCAGCCATGATGGAAGTGCAGAGGCAGATGGAGAGGGTTTCCCCGACTCGGGCAACTGTACTACTTCTTGGTGAATCTGGCGTTGGTAAGACATTGATAGCACGTATAATTCATGATCTTTCTGACCGGAAAGGGCATCCTTTTGTGAAGATAAACTGTGCGTCCATTCCTGAAAATTTATTGGAAGCAGAATTTTTTGGGTATGAGAAAGGTGCTTTTACCGGTGCAGCATCGAGTCGCCAAGGCCGTTTTGAAGAGGCAGATTGCGGAACCATATTTATGGATGAAATAGGGGAGCTTCCGTTAAATTTACAGGCTAAATTGCTTCGAGTACTACAGGAAAAAGAGTTTGAGCGGCTTGGTTCCAACAAAACTCGTACAGTCGATATTCGTATTATTGCAGCAACGAACAAAGATCTTGCGAAGCTCGTGGAGCAAAATGAATTTCGCCTAGATTTGTATTATCGGCTTAATATTTTTCCTATTGTCATTCCTGCTCTCTGCGAACGTAGGGAAGATGTCACAGGCCTATTGAATCATTTCTTACGAAAAGCAGCGAACAATTATGGGCGTACTGTTTCACTCACTGCCGGTGCTTTGGATGCCCTTATCCAGTACGATTGGCCGGGGAACGTGCGTGAAATGGAAAACCTTATTGAACGCCTCGTAATAATGTCAGACTCTGATTATATTTCATTTGAATTTATTGCGCCTTTTTTGGGCTCGCTTGCGGTTGCTAGTGAAACAGGTGTTGTTGAAGTAGCTGATGTTTCACAAAAATTAGAGACTAATGAATCCTTGCCCCCTCAGCATACTTCTCTACAGAAATTAGAACAACATGAGATAATTCAAGCTTTAAGAAGTAATGACTGGATTCAATACAAAGCTGCTGCAACTTTGGGGCTTACTCCTCGCCAAATGGGGTATAGGGTAAAGCGCTATCATTTGGAGGAAGTTATTGCTGTTGGAAGAGCTCGACTTCGGAACAAGTAATATTGTGGTGTTCCTGATTTGTGTCAATTGCTAATGCTTTTAGGGCGGCAGCTTAAGGGATTAGCTTAATCAACTTGTTACATTTTATTTTGGACGGTCTCACAAGTGAAATTACGAAGTCAAAAAGCCATCGCAACGTAGAGGTTACCTCTATATGCGATGGCTTTTTATTTTATTTGTATTGTAAGACTGCGGTTAGATATTAGCCGCACGCTGTGCCTGTTCCCTGACATCCACCCGCGATGCCGGAACGACGACCTTTTAACGACTCGATGTTGTCAGTGTGATACACCGCTTCAAGTCCATCCTGAATAAACCCGTTTACTGTATGTGAAGAGATACCATGTTCTTCTAAGTAAGTTTTTGGAACTTCACCGATGGCTGCTGTTAATATTGTCCGGCAGTCGCTGAGAAGAAGTGCCAGCTCTTCCCATCGCTTTGGTCCGCAGGCTTTTGGTGGAACATTACGTTCTTCAACAAGGCTAAACTTTCCATCTTCATCTTCACCCCAAATGTAGAATGATTTCGACTCGCCAAAATGCTGGTTGATAAGCAAACCTTCTCTTGAAGATATCGCCACATAGGGGCGGGGAGCTTCTTTCTGATAAGGTTTGAGCTGTGAGCAGGACTGTAGAGTTCCACACAGTGTAGCCGACTGGTCGTTGCAAAGCAGTCCGACGGCATCTGCGCGACACCGCTTGCAGTGTGTCATTTGCGCTATATATGGACTCGCTGCTTTGCGGAGCGGGTTGATGACATTATGTTTTGGCTCTGCAATTTCGGCAAAAAGCGTGTCTGCCGTTGGCTTCAGAGGAATGATATTTTGAATATCAGCACCAAGTTCAGATGCTACTTTTGCAACTTCTACAATATGCTCGTCGTTAATTCCCGGGATAACAATGGAGTTAACTTTTACGATGATATTGCGTTTTTTTAAACCCGCAATAGCCTCTAGCTGGCGTTCCAATAATATGCTGGCACCTTCTACTCCGTAGTGGATGGTGTTGCCGTCTTGTACCCATGAATAAATTTTAGCACCAATTTCTGGATCGACTGCACTCATCGTAATGGTTACATGCGACACACCCAATTCTGCAATGTCATCAAGATACGGCAGGATGCCCATACCGTTTGTCGAGAGACAAAAAAGGAGCTGTGGATGTTTTTCATTAAGCAGGTGCATCGTTTCGAGCACTTCTTCCGGATTAGCAAAGGGATCACCAGGACCGGCAATGCCAGCAACTGTGATGCGTGGCTCTTTTTCTAAAACGGCGTCCATGTACTCAGCAGCTTGAAATGGTTTAAGAATGCTGCTTGTTACGCCGGGGCGGGATTCATTAACACAGTCGTATTTTCTGTTACAGTAATTGCACTGGATATTACATTTAGGTGCTACTGGTAAATGAACTCTGCCGCAACTTCCGGCTGTTTCCTTATTAAAGCATGGATGGTTAGTTGTATCTTTCATTGCAATGCACCTATGTATCGTGTTTCTAAAATCTATTTGACAAATTTATTTGGTAACCATTTTATTTAAATAGAGTTTTAATTGTTACAGATAACCATATCCAACAGGGCTGTCGTTCTGTTTTTTTTCAATAAACGCGTTTATGATGCGGTCAAGCAGAGCAAGAGTACCTTCATATCCAATGTGCTTTATTCTTTGTCCACCAAATCTGTCATGGATCGGAAAACCGACGCGAATCATAGGGATATTCCAAGCTTTTGCGTACTGGTATCCTTTGGAATGACCAATAAGAATATCTGGTTTTAATTCTTCTGCTCGCGCTGAAATATCAAAAAAGTCTACACCTTCATGTACTTCAGGCATGCATCTCGCTACATCTTTCGTGACGGCTTCTATGTGAGTTTCTAATTTTTTGCCGTGGGAACCTGTTCCTGCCAGAATGACATCGATGCCTATTTCAGCCAGAAATGAACTGAGTCCGACCACGAGATCTTCTTCTCCATATACGACGGCACGTTTCCCAAATATGTACTTGTGTCCGTCAACGAAGGCGTCTACAAGCCTGCCACGTTGCATTACATACCGGTCAGGCATTGTTTTTCCAGATATGGCACTAAGGGTTTCAAAGAAGACGTCATTTTCACGTAACCCCATTGGTAAACCGATACGGTAATTCGGAGTCTTAAATCTGTCGCGCAAACTAATGCCGCCAGTTTTTTTAGGGAGACAGCGACCGAACTCAACAGTTGCCTTAGCACCGGACATTGTTTTGATTTCAGAAAGAGGGGTGCCACCTGATGGAATTTTGGCATAATCTTCCAGTGTGATCCCATCTAATGTTTCTGAAATGTCAGGTAATATTGTCGGCTTTATTTCAAAATCGGCGCAGATATCTTTCAGGTGCCGAATGTCTTCACAGGAAACCATGTTAGGAAGAATATTGACTGAATGTTTTTCTGGAGCCTTATCGAGGCATAGCTGCTCAGCTATGGAGTGAATTGCACCGTGCCAACCGTCGGTATGTGTACCGCTATAGCTTGGTGTGGAAACGTGTACTATTTCCGGCAGTGGTAATTCTCCAAATTCGTTTTTAAATTCTGAAATAAACATGGGAACGTTGTCGCCAATTGTTTCTGTAAGGCATGTTGTTGCGATACCAACCACTTTGGGTTCGTATTTGATCATTACGTTCAGGATGCCTTTTTTTAAGTTGGGACCGCCGCCGTAAATAGCGTTTTTTTCGCCGAGAGCAGAAGAGGCGATGTCTATTGATTCGCGAAAGTGGCTGATAATGTAGCGGCGCATATATGTTGCGCACCCCTGAGAGCCATGCAGAAAAGGGATGCTGCCTTCTACTCCACGGAAAGCCATTGATGCGCCTAAAGGAGTGCACAGCTTGCAAGCATTTGTGGTGGATACATAATTACTGGTGTTAGACATTGCCCGCCTCCTTTTTCACTTTCTTGTTGTGGTTCGCACGCCTTGGAACAAAATTCCACACAGGGCTCATTACTGAAGAGTGCACTTCTTTTGCAAAATTTAGCATCCCCTCGAAACCACCAAGCGCTTCTTTTCGTTCATGGTTATGGTCACAAAAGCCCACACCAAGCTTGTATGCGATGGGACGTTCTTTTACGCCACCCACAAACAGATCTACATTCTTTTCCTTAATAAAATCTGCCAGTTCTAGTGGGTTGGCGTCATCGACTAAGATAGTGTCAGGATCTGAAATTTCCGCCAGTTCTGCGTAGTCCTCTTTTGTGCCTGTTTGAGAACCGCACATTACAACCTTCATACCTAAATGGCGGAATGCTTTAATGAGTGAGAACGCTTTAAAAGATCCACCAACATACATGGCAACCTTTTTACCTTCCAAATCTCTACGATAGCGGGCAAGCTCCGGCATAAGTGCAGACAATTCTTCACGGACCAGCGTTTGTGTTTTTTCGACGATACTTGGATCGGCATCTTTAAAAAAATCTGAGACTTGATATAAAGAGTCTGCCATGTCCTCGATGCCAATGTACGATACCCGTATGAATGGAGTTCCGTACTTTTCCTGCATCATTTTCGCTAAATCCAAAGTTGCACCTGAGCACTGAACAAGGTTGAGTGACGCCCCGTGGCAGCGCCCGATATCTTTTACGCGCCCGTCACCGGTGATGTTGGCGACGACAGTAATTCCCATTCGTTCAAAATATTTTCTGATAATCCAAATCTCGCCAGCCAAGTTGAAGTCACCAAGAATATTGACTGATAGTTTTGGAATGTCAGAAATGTCTTGAGTTCCAACAAGCTTGAACATGGCTTTGCAGGCTGCGAGATATCCGGCACGTTTGTTGCCTTTAAATCCTTCAGACATAACGGGCAAAACAGGGATACCTTTTTTCAGGCTCATGGCTTTACAAACCGCTTCTAAGTCATCGCCAATGATACCGACTATGCATGTTGAATAAACAAAAGCAGCTTTTGGACTGTGCCTGTCTATAAGCTCATCAAGAGCCGCAGTAAGTTTTTTTTCACCGCCGAAAACAACATCAAGCTCTTGCAGATCTGTTGAAAACGAAAGTCTGTGGAGTTCCGGACCACTCGACAGTGCTCCGCGAATGTCCCACGTATAAACTGCACAGCCAATAGGGCCATGAACAAGGTGCAATGCATCAGCAATAGGGTAGAGCACAACTCTTGATCCGCAGAAGACGCATGCTCGCTGGCTTACAGCTCCGGCAAGGGATTCTTTGTTACATGCTATTTCAACAGGATTGCCATGACCTGTACGATGAACCTGGTTTCTTCTTTCTTCTAAAATGGCTTCACTCACTGTATTCCCCTTAGTTGATACATCGAAAAATCACATCTTGTATGTTTAGGTTAGTGGTGTTTTGAGAGGCACACTAACTGCGTTTTGTTCCAGTCTCTTGCTTTATAGAAGCCTAAGGCCGTTGCATTGGTTGCATCAGCCAAAAGCTGAGAGCGTTTTGCTCTGTGCTTTTGAGCAAAACTGTTAATGCCCTGTAAAAGTAAACTTCCAATTCCAACATGTTGGTAATGGGGGTGCACAACGACATCTTCAACGAGTAGGGAGAAACCACCTTCCGCTGTTGAAACAAGCAATTGCCCTGTGCACATCCCCACATTTTTATTGTTCAACTCTGCCACAAGGACGCATGAGGAAGGCGAATGTAGCAGGAGTTTTAATCCGTTCTGCTGTTTCACCGCATCGCTTTTAAAGTCGGCTTCAATGGTGAACAGTATCCGTAGAAGGTCACACAGCTGAGGAATATCGCCTTCGGTGGCTTCGCGTATGGTCACATGTGGCAGGTTCATTCTTTACGATTCCATCAGATATTCTTCGCACGGGTTTCCGTCTTCGAGAGAGTCCAAAATTGCGTCAATTGCTTCTTCAGAATCTACGCCTTTGTACCACCAGTTTTCTGGTTGAATAACCATGACAGGACCGGCTTCACATTGTTTTAAACATGTGGTTGCAACAACAAGGGCGTCCAATCCTCGATCGAGAGTTTCTTCTTCAATATATTGCAAGAACCCATCGGTCTGCTTGTGGCAAATGCCCTTCGGGCTGCCCGCAGCGCGAAAGCTTTGGCAGCATATCAGCATTCTTTCAGGAGTGGCCATTGCATTGTCCTTTTTTTGCGTAATGTTGAGTACGTATCCTGCACAACAGAAGCGTGTGCAGGTACGTTTGTTATGTGCGATGCTACAGAACCAACTCAAAGGTCTCTTGAGGAGCGTCGCGGTCTTTGCGGGCTAATAGAAGGTCGAGAACTTTTTCTAATAAGCGCAGCCCGCCTTTGTAACCGACTGTCGGGAAATACTGATGACCCTGTCTGTCCAGAATCGGGAATCCCCAACGAAGGAACGGGGTGTCTTCGTCACGAGCCATGTACTTGCCGTAGGTATTGCCAATAATAAGATCTACAGGCTCGTTCTTCATCCACTGATGCATGAGGAACATGTCGCCTTTTGCCTTAACTTTTACTTCAAATGGCATATCCGCTGTGATGGCTTTAATTCGCTTTTCGAATTTTTTCCCCGGTGTACCTGTCACAACATATGCTGGGTACATATCAATGGAGCGGAGGAATTCGCACATTGAAATTACCTGATCAGGATCACCGAAAATGGCTACCCGTTTTCCGTAGAAGTACTGGTGCATGTCCGAAATTAAATCCACAAGCTGGCCACGTTCTGTGGTGATGGATTCCGGAATGCTTGCACCGGCAATGGTACGTAACGTATCAATAAAACGGTCTGTTGCGGCCAAGCCGAAAGGCATGTCCAATACAGTACAAGGCACTTTGCGTTTTGCATCCAACCAGCGTGCTGCATCAGCCGAGCACCATTCTCCAAGGGCAAGAGTTCCTGTTGCCTGTCCGGCTTCTTTGAGTTCCTCTACAGTGACACCACCATTCGGGAACATGTGGTATTCGCCGGTAAGAGGGGCGTTAAGAACTCCGGAGGTGTCCGGAAATAGGGTGATTTCAACACCGATGAGTGTTGCAAGGCGCTTAATTTCTTCCATGTCGCTAGGTTCTACCCAGCCCGGAATGATGTTCACCTTGCCGTTTTTTTTGTCTGTTTCTTCTGCAAGCTGCGCCATCGCTTTAACCATGTTGCTAAAGCCTGTAACGTGAGAGCCAACATAGCTTGGTGTTGGAGCACCGATAATGGTTTTGCCTTCAGGCACCTTGCCTTCGGAAATGGCTTTGGCTGCAATCTGTTTAAGATCGTCCCCAATGGTTTCAGACAGACAAGTGGTGTGCACTGCGATTACTTCAGGATCGTACACCGTGAAGATGTTGTTAATGGCCTGAATCAAGTTTGCCTGACCGCCAAAAACTGATGCACCTTCTGTAAAAGAGCTTGTGGCTGCAGAAATAGGCTCTTTGTAATGACGGGTCAGTGTAGAGCGGTGGTAGGAACAACACCCTTGCGAACCGTGGCTATGTGGAAGGCAGCCTTTAATACCCAGCGCGGCATACATTGCACCAATAGGCTGACATGTTTTTGCGGGGTTAATAGTCAGAGACTTACGCTCTGCTACCTCTGTAGGTGTATGTCTGAGTAACATTCTATTTCTCCCTGCTTATTCCCATACGAACGTAGCGGTTAGTTCCGGATTTTCCTGCCAAGGCGCTTTCATGTAGCTCCAAACCTTGCTGTTCACGAGGCGGTCGATTTCTTCATAGAAGTTTACGGCGCCTTTAAAACCGGCATATGGTCCGCCTGAGTCATAGCTGTGCAGCTGCTTCATTGGGATACCAAGCTTCTGGATGGAGAATTTCTCCTTAATTCCAGCGCAGAACAGATCCGGTTTTAAGAGCTCAACAAGCTTTTCCGCCTCATACTGGTTAAGGTCATCAATAATGATGGAACCTTTGTCCAAGTCCGGGTTGAGTCCGTCATAATGGCGGAATTTAAATCCTGCATCTTCAAGGGCTTTAAACTGTTCAGGAGTTTTTCGTGCCTTGTATTCATCTGCCGAAGGCTTGATTTCCAGCTCCTCGATGTTACGGGAGTCAGCATCAATTTTGATGCCTGGAATGACTTGTCTGCCTTCATAGTCATCTCTATGGCCAAACTCGTATCCGGCAGAAATTGTTTTCATACCCAGTTCGGCAAAAAGGTCGTTGTAATGGTGAGCGCGGGAACCGCCGACGAACAGCATGGCTGTTTTGCCTTTGGTGCGCTCTTTCACATCATTAATGACAGCTTCAACTTCAGGCAGTTCTTCAGCAATGACGTCGTTAACTTTCGTCACTAATTTGGGATCGCCAAAGTATTTCGCGATGTTTCTTAGTGAATCGGCTGTGCTTTTTGCGCCAATGAAGTTCACTTTAATCCACGGAATTCCGTATTTGGTTTCCAGCATGTCCGCCACATAGTTGATGGAGCGGTGGCACATTACGCAGCTGAGGTCTGCGTGCTGGGCTGATGCAAACTGGTCGTACGTGGAGTTACCGGAAAACGTTGCGATGTTTGTAATGCTGCACTTTTTAAGCAGTCTGTCGATTTCAAAACCATCCCCGCCGATGTTGTATTCACCGAGAAGGTTGATTTTGTATTTGCCTTCTTTGGGCTTTTTGTTTTCACCAACGAGGTGTGTGAAAACCTGGTTGTTCGCAATATGGTGACCGGCAGACTGGGATACCCCTTTGTACCCTTCACAGGAAAAACCGAAGACGTTACAGTCACCGAATTTTTCTTTCATCTTGCGAGAAACAGCATGAACATCATCACCGATAAGTCCAACGGGACAAGTGGAGAAGATGCAGATGGCTTTGGGGTGGAAAAGGTCGTAGGCTTCCTGAATGGCAGCTTCCAGTTTTTTTTCACCGCCAAAAATGATGTCCTGATCCTGCATGTCTGTTGAAAAACAGTAAGGGATGTAGTTGTCACCATCAGCGCCGGGATCTGTCTGGTTACGTCGTGTTAACCATGAGTAGAATCCGCAACCGATAGGGCCGTGAGTAATGTTCACAATGTCACGGGTAGGCCCCATGATAACGCCTTTACAACCCGCATAGGTACAACCGCGCATGGTGATAATACCGGGGATGGTACGAACGTTAGCAACAATTTCCGGCGGTGCTTCACACTCTGTTGCTTCGTTGATCATTATCTGTTTGGCGCGTTTTCGGGCAACTTTTGGAGGGTACTTTTTAAGAAGTTCCTCTTTCAGGTCTGTAGGTTCCCACTGCACCAATTTTGGTTTGATACTCATTTTAGTCTCCTTGGTGCTTACGCTATGGATTTTTCGCCATGTTCGCCTGATCTGACACGGACAGCGTCATTAACAGGACAGACAAAAACTTTGCCATCGCCGGGTTTACCTGTCTGATTGGTAGCAATAATGGTTTGAACTATGGCGTCCACTTCAACGTCTTGAACGACTGCTACCAAAACTCGCTTAGGATAGAGTTTACCCTTTTCGCCGAGCACGGCTGCGGCTTCTTCATATCCTTCTTCCATGCCTGCCAGAACTTTTTTGTTAACGAAGCCTTTGCCTCTGCCCTGAGCCTCAAATGCATAGAATGCATCCACCCCAAGCTCTGTAAGAGCTTTTTTGGTGCGGTTCATCATATCCATACGCAGAATTGCGGTAATCTCTTTCATGCGACTAGCCCTCCGCTGCAGGAGAAGCTTCTTTGATACCAGAACTGATCGTGTATACGTCTTCAACTGCTGTGACGAATATTTTGCCATCGCCGAATGCGCCTTTTTTGCCAGAGCGTGCTGCGTCCATAATCGTTTCGATCAGATCATCTTTATCTTCAGCTTTGACAACGCAAAGCAGCATGACTTTAGGCAGTTCGTCATAGGTGACTTCACCAATTTTAATGCCCCGCTGCTTACCGCGTCCTGCAACGGAGAATTTTGTTACCGCAGGGAAGCCCTTATCCATAAGCTCCTTGAGCACCTCATCCACTTTTTCAGGGCGAACAATCGCTTTAACCATAATCATCATATTCTTTCTCCCCATGCAGTTTATGCATTGTGCAATGCAGTTGATTGAAGACCAGTTTGTTGTGCGTGTGGTGCGGAGTTGGCGTCTAACTTATTTCCATAAGGCCAAAGTCAACGAGCAGACTTTCCAGTTCTTCAATTTCTAAAGGAGTCGGGATGACGAACATTTCGTTTTTATCAATGGCATCAGACAGTCCACGGTATGCATCTGCCTGCGGCACGGCATCGTTCCATTCGAGAACTGTTTTTCTGTTGATTTCTGCACGCTGGACGTCGTTGTCACGCGGAACAAAATAAATCATCTGTGTTCCAAGTTTGCGGGCGAATTCTTCAATCATCTCTTTTTCGTTATCAACATTACGAGAGTTACAAATGAGACCGCCAAGGCGAACGCCGCCGGACTGGGCGTATTTCATGACGCCTTTGCAAATGTTGTTTGCTGCATACATGGCCATCATTTCGCCAGAACAGACGATGTAGATTTCTTCGGCTTTGCCATCTCGAATAGGCATTGCGAAACCGCCACACACAACGTCACCAAGAACATCATAGAAAACGTAATCAAGGTCTTCAGACTCTTCATAAGCACCGAGGTTTTCGAGCATGTTGATGGAAGTAATGATTCCGCGACCTGCACAGCCAACACCCGGCTCAGGGCCACCAGACTCTACGCACCATGTGTTGCCGAACCCTCCTTTACGGATATCTTCCAATTCCACATCTTCACCTTCTTCACGAAGTGTATCCAACACGGATTTCTGCTGGAGGCCTCCGAGCAAAAGGCGGGTTGAATCTGCTTTAGGGTCACAGCCGACAACCATAACTTTACGTCCCATCATGGAAAGCCCTGCTACTGTGTTCTGGGTAGTAGTGGATTTACCAATTCCGCCTTTGCCGTAGATTGCTACTTTTCTCATTTTAGTCTCCAAGTCTGTTAGGGTCCTGTTTCAACTATGTGCTCTATAAAGCGAAAGGTGTGCCAAACAGACTTTTTAAATAAAAGTATTTTAAAAGCAGATAGTTATCTATTTTACGTACATTTTTGTGGATAGATTTGGATATGTAGGAACCTACAAAAATGTCTTCAAAAATGTAGGAAGCTACAAAAAGGTATGCATAATTAGGGATGAGTTCTCTGTAGATAGGCAATAAGCGTATGATCTGCTGTAATATCTACGTTGGCACTATTAATGCTTATGTTGAATGGTAGTGTTGTTTCTATCTAGCGTGTCTATAAATGCATTCAGTATTCTTATAGAGGGAAGTTCTATGTTATTAGATACTACTTTAAGAGAAGGAGCTCAGCTTTTTGGTGCCTATTTCGATAGTAATACACGAAAAAAAAATATTTTCTGGCTTATTGCAGGTCGGTGTAGATGAAATAGAGTTGGGATGGGTAGGGCAAAGTGATTTGGCGGATTTTGTAGCGTATGCTCGAAAGAAAAAAGTAACTGCGAAACTGAGCGTATGGTCGCCGTGCAGAGAGGCAGACATTCGTACCGCTGCGCAGTTGTCTGTAGATCGAGTGAACATTGGTGTTCCATCATCTGATCTGCATATAGAAAAAAGATTATCCACTCAGCGAGAAGCGTTATTACAATCTCTTGCAGAAAATATTGAAATCGCAAAAGAGTGCGGCATTTCTTATATTTCCGTCGGACTTGAAGACGTGTCGAGAGCTGACGAATTGTTCGCATTACGCATGGCATTAGTTGCAGAAAAACACGGAGCATCCCGTGTACGGCTTGCAGATTCCTTGGGACAGCTAACTCCGCTTGCTATGGTGCGACTGATTAGCAGATTCCGTGATGCACTTAGTGTAGATATAGCTGTTCATTGTCATGACGATTTTGGCATGGCTACGGCAAATTCGATAACTGCTCTTCAGAGTGGCGCAGACTACGCTGATGTAAGTATTTTAGGTGTGGGTGAGCGTTCAGGAATAGCTGCAACGGAAGAGTTGGCGGCATATTTAGCAGTAAAACAAAATGCGACTGAGTATGCACCACGGGTACTTAAAGGACTGTGTGAATTTGTGGCTTCTGTAGCGCATGTTACGATTCCGCGCACAAAGTCTATTGTGGGGAAAGATGTTTTTGCTTGTGAATCAGGTTTGCATGTGCACGCGTTGAGTAAGTCTCCTGATTTATTTGAGCCATATGATCCAAAGGAAGTGGGCATTACAAGAAAGATGCGTGTTGGAAGCAAGAGTGGCAAACGTGCTGTTTTGATAGCTCTTAATGAGTACGGGCTGGTGACTGACGATGGCTCTCTTGCTCAAAGAGATATTGAAGATGTGACCAAAGCTGTGAGTCAATTGTCCCGTAAGTTGGAGCGCCCGTTAACTGAAGATGAAGTTGGAGATGTGTGGAAGAGTGTCATGTGTCGTGCAAAACCTCCTGTAACGGCTGTCTGTTAAATCAAAATGAAAATTCGATGAGGTGAACTATTATGCTAAAACAAGCTCTTACTTATAACACAATATGCATGTTGATCCTTATTGCTGCGGTGCACTTAAATGCAGCAGAAAGAGTGGATAACGTATCTATAGCTTGTTCGGCTAACTTCACAGACACGCTTAAAAAATTAAAGGTTGAGTATGAGAAGACAGGAGCAAAAGTTACGTGTGTCTTCGGGGCGACAGGGATGTTGTACGGACAAATCATAAATGGTGCGGCGTATGACCTTTTCTTAGCAGCGGATGAAAAGCGTCCTGCCATGTTATTTGATAAAAATCTTGCGCTGGAACCAAAGATCTACGCCAAGGGCACCGCGGTCTTATGGTCTATGAAAAAAGAGCTGAAGAGGCTGCCTACATGGGAAGATGTGCTTGTTTCTTCTGACCTGATGCATTTAGGGATTTCGAATCCAAAGACCGCTCCATATGGAGCAACTGCGGAAGCCTCGTTGCGGGCGGCAGGTTTGTACTCAAAAGTTGAGTCGAAAATTGCTTTTGGAAAAAGTGTCGGCACGGCATTCCAGTATGGATATACCGGTGTAGCAGACGCGACATTTATTGCATTATCGCAAGCTCTTTCAGAGAAAGGCATGCATGGAAAATATTGGGGTATCCCAAAGTCTGCAAAAATTAATCAGGCTGCTTGCGTCATACGGTCTGGGAATGTTGAAGGTGCTCAGAAATTTCTTGAATGGATTGAAGGTAAAGAAGCTCGTTCTATCTTAAGGCGGTACGGTTATGAGTAGTGAAGATATTAGCGCCCTATGGGTAACGTTCAAGCTTGCGACAATTGTTATGATTGTGTTGCTGGTGGTATGTGTACCTATTGCATACTTGCTGGCAAAAGGCAGGTTTCGGGGAAAACGTTACATTCAGGCCGCCTGTAACTTGCCAATGGTATTGCCTCCAACCGTACTAGGTTTCGGGCTTTTGTTTGTAATGGGACCTTATTCTGTGATTGGCAGTTTTTGGAAATCACTAACAGGCTCTTCTTTAACGTTCTCTTTTTTCGGACTTGTTCTTGGTTCGTTATTGTACAGTTTGCCCTTTGGGATCTTACCCATGCAAGCAGCGTTCGAAAAAATAGATGATGACCTCATTGAGGCAGGGCGTGCTTTAGGGCTCTCAAATCTTCAAACGTTCTTTTACGTTGTGCTTCCTAATAGTCGTGGTGGCCTTGCCGCGTCTGCTGCTCTTATTTTTGCCCATACAGTGGGAGAATTTGGTGTTGCGCTGATGATTGGTGGTTCTATTCCTCATGAAACCCGCGTGATATCAATCGCTATTTTTGAACATACAGAAAGCATTAACTACGAGGCGGCGGCGATACTTTCTTTGGTCTTACTTGTTGTCAGCTATATCTCGCTAGTTTTCATAGGGAAAAGCTCAACAGGTGAGGTTGGAGGACATGTGCGGGCTCGCAACAACAATACTAAAAAAAAGGAATTTCCTTATGGCACCGTGCAAACCGTATGCATCAGAACTTTCGACTAGTGAAAATATTGAGCTGTACGAAAATGGAAGCGTTGCCGCGTGTTCGATTGTAGCACCGTGCATAGTTGAAACGCAGGCTGGAAAGCTTACTCCCCAATATTCAACAGATGATTTGCGTAAGAAAACTCTTCAAGCGGTTTCATTTTACCGGAGCGGGGCATTGCGCTCCTTACCGTTAGAGACTCAGAGTCCTGTACTCACTCCGATAGGTGAGATAGCTGCTGAACTAGTCACTTTTTATGAGAGTGGCGCAGTGAAAAGGGTGTTCCCCCTTAATGGCAAACTTTCCGGTTATTGGGGAGAGGACGACGAGATGTCTCTTTCAGAGAACCTTACTATAGAGATAGCAGGAAGCAATCTAACAGCACGATGTATCAATATCAGTTTTTATGAGCATGGAAGCGTGGAAAGCATTACTCTTTGGCCTAAGGAAAATGTCTTACTAAAGACCCCTATTGGGGAAATGCAAATTCGTACAGGGATTAAATTCAGCCATACTGGTAAAATTCTTTCCGTAGAGCCTGCCGTTCCTACTTCAGTAGAAACATCAATTGGAAAAGTAACTGCATACGATAATGATGTAGTCGGAATTATAGGTGACAATAATTCGTTAGTTTTCTCTGAAAATGGAGACCTTCGCAGCATCACAACTATGCATACAAAAGTTGTTGCTACAGCTTTAAACGGAAAGAAAAGTGAAGTTTCCCCAGCGACGCGCGAAAGTTTATGCGGGAATGAAGATAAAGAGTTCGTTCCTATGGTGATAGAATTTTTATCGAAA
The DNA here is from genome assembly GCF_009914765.1 of Halodesulfovibrio sp. MK-HDV. NCBI lineage: Bacteria > Pseudomonadati > Thermodesulfobacteriota > Desulfovibrionia > Desulfovibrionales > Desulfovibrionaceae > Halodesulfovibrio > Halodesulfovibrio sp. MK-HDV. Next base: position 175,274 of record NZ_WYDS01000003.1, read on the forward strand.
GGAATACGGGTAACAACCGAGCCCGGTGGTTCGTCGCGAACCTTTAGTTATGACGAGTATGACATTACGTCACAAACATATCATTCTGAGTTGGAAACAGCTTTGGGGTTGGCAAGCTCTTGTTCGATGTAATTTTCTTGGTAAACAGTGTAAGTTTTCGGCATTTTTAATTCTGATCTTTTTGAATGGAGTCGACGATGACTATAATGCCGAATGCTATTTTTTCTGAAACTGGAATGGGTAAAAGTTGTTGGCAGGTATAAGTTAAGTGTAAATTTCTATGGTTTTCATGTCGATAATGCTGTCTGTGCATTTTTTAATGCCTTGTAAATAAAGGAATAAGCAGCTTTTGTTCGATATTACCCCTGCCTTTCATGCAGGCGACAGGGGGGCAAATCCCCTTGGGGATGCCAAGTAATTAAAGCTCTTACACGAAAGTGTAAGAGCTTTTTTTGTTCTGTACCCGCCCAGCATATTCTTTGAGCGATCAAATAGTCTTGACTCATTGCATGCAATTTGTTTCTTTGCAGAACTTTTGCATGCAATTTTGTTTGTATTGCAGAAGTGCTGTTTTCTGTACCTGATTAATTGTTTGTTATTATTGAATAATGTAAAAATTTTGAATGGCATGAATTATGCTGATATCCTAATTATGCAACACATTACTACTACCTGTCCTTACTGCGGCGTTGGCTGCGCTTTGTCTTTGAATGTTGAAGATGAGCGCATTGTCAGCGTTTCTCCGGGACCAGAGCCTTCAGTTAACCAAGGTGCACTTTGTTCAAAGGGGCGGTTTGGATTTGACTTTGTTCATCATAAAGATCGGCTGACAACACCGCTGATTCGTAAAGACGGAGAACTTGTTCCAGCTTCATGGGATGAGGCTCTTGAACTGGTTGCAACGCGGTTTTCTCAGATTGCTTCCTCTCATGGTTCAGACGCATTGGGCGGTTTCAGTAGTGCCCGCTGCACCAATGAAGAGAACTATCTTTTTCAGAAATTTTTCCGCGCAGGATTCGGCACTAATAATATCGATCACTGCGCACGACTTTGACACGCTCCGACTGTGGCCGGTCTGGCCACATCACTCGGAAGCGGATCTATGACGAATTCGATTCGAGAATTGTGGGATATGGGGGCGGGGGATTGTGTTTGCATCATTGGCACCAATACCACGGCATGCCATCCGGTAATCGGACTGGGAATAATGGATGCCAAGCGCAATGGAGCTAAGCTGATTGTCATTGACCCTCGTGAGATAGATCTCGCCCGTGAGGCAGATGTATGGCTGCGACTTCGTCCTGGTACAGATACTGCGCTATTGTCTGCCATTGCTCTCGAAATCCTTAATACCGGTCTGGTTGATGTCCCAACCGTAGCCGCAGAGAATGAGGGTTTCGGAATGTTCCGCAAGGGACTTAGGGATTTTGATGCTGAGATAGTCTCATCCGTTTCAGAAGTATCCGTTGCAGGCATCCGTAAGGCCGCGCAGTGCATCGCTCAATCTAAAAATACTGCTTTTTATTACACGATGGGGATCACCCAACATACCACCGGAACAAGCAATGTTCTGGCTGTCTCAAACCTCGCTCTTCTGACTGGTAATATTGGTCGTCCAAAAACAGGTGTTAACCCTCTTCGTGGACAGAATAATGTTCAGGGTTCTTGTGACATGGGCGCGTTGCCCAACGTACTGACAGGCTATCGGCCGGTGAAAGACGATGCGGTTAGGGCTACCTTTGAAGAAGAATGGGGCGTAGAGCTTCCATCCGCTATTGGAATGACCATTCCTCAAATGTTTACAGCCATTGAGGAAGATCGCTTTAAAGGCTTGTATGTTTTTGGTGAAAATCCAATGCGTAGCGATCCTGATATTACTCATGTGGAACATTGCCTGAAGCATGTAGATTTTTTTGGTCGTTCAGGATATTTTTCTAACTGAGACTGCCAAACTTGCTGATGTTGTGCTCCCTGGAGCTAGTTTCGCGGAAAAAGATGGAACATTCACCAGCACAGAAAGAAGAGTTCAGCGAATACGACAAGCAGTCTCTCCTGTAGGTAACAGTCTTCCTGATTGGAAAATAATTGCTGAATTGCTGGAACGAATCGGGCGACCGGAACGATATGCCAATGTGGAAGCTGTGTTTAACGAAATGAGCAGGCTTACGCCAACCCACACTGGCATTACGTATAAAAGACTGGAAAGCGGTGGCCTCCAGTGGCCGTGTCCAGATGAACAGCATCCCGGCACACCTATATTGCATGTTGGGCAGTGTATGCGTGGCGCGGGCAAGTTTGTGCCGCTTACTCATAGAGAACCTGCTGAACTTCCAGACGCTGAATATCCGTTGACGCTTACAACAGGCCGTGTCGTTGCGCATTACCATACTGCAACAATGACCAGACGATGCTTTGGGCTTGCAGGCACGTGGCCTGAAGAGTTGGTAGAGGTTCATCCTTCCGACGCGGAAACGTATGGCATTGTTGATGGAGAATTGCTTGAAGTTTGTTCCCGCCGTGGTGCTGCAAAGGGCAGGGCTTGGGTGACTCGCCGAGTTCGGCCGGGACTAGTCTTTATGACGTTTCATTTCTCCGAGAGTCCGGCCAACATACTTACTACATCAGCTGCCGATCCTGTGACCGGTACTCCACAGCTTAAAGTATGCGCTGTATCTATCCGTAAAATTTCTGATGATGTGCAAGCAGTGAATTCAGTAGACATAGAGGAACATTTGTCATGCCAACCCGTTTAAATCCCTTCATCCTCGCAACAGCTTCCAAATGCATAGGTTGCCGAGCATGTGAACTGGCCTGTGCTGCCGCACATGTTCAGGGCGGAGTTTCCGTCGGAAGTATCCAAGCTCCCCTTACTCCGCGACTTTATCTGACCTGCGCGGGAGATGTTCGTGTTCCGATCGGTTGTCGGCATTGTGAAGATGCTCCTTGTGCAGCGGTGTGCCCTAATGCTGCGATTTATCGTACCGAGAATGGTGTGCAGATTGATGAAAGCCGCTGCGTCGGTTGCAAAACTTGTCTGGTTACCTGTCCAGTAGGTGCTATGGAAATGGCGCAAATTTGGGAAACAGGAAAGCCGGTCATGCGCCGAGTGACTGATCCTCAGTCCCCTGAAAGTTTTACTACTGAACCTGCTTTGCTAGCCAGTAAATGTGACCTCTGCAAAGGTCGTAAAGCTGGACCCGCGTGTGTCGAGGCTTGTCCTAAGGATGCATTAATTTTAATTAACCCTGCAAAAATTAAACACCGCCGCAATGTTGAAGCAGCACTGGCCTTGGCTGGCTTTAGTGCCAGAGCTGGAGAAGAATTCTAATGACTATTTCATCCCAAATCGTTTCAATCGATCCTTTACTTTGTACCGGCTGTCGTCGCTGTGTAGAAGTGTGTCCTGTAGATGCTATTATCGGGAAACAGTATGAACCTCAGGTTATTGATACATCCCGTTGCGTAATATGCGGTCAGTGTGTTCAGCGATGTTCAGCTTTTTTGTCGCCTTTTGATGATTGTGCAGAGGACTTATCGAATATTCGAAAAGATCGCGGGCTGCCTGAAGACGATACTTCTATACTATTTGCTGCACATTTTCGGATTGATAAGAAAAACGTGGCAGGTATGCTTGCCGATCCAGCTAAGGTTTCCATGGTTCAGTGTGCACCTGCTGTTCGAGCTTCCATTGCAGAAGAATTCGGATTTGCCCCCGGTACGTTGACTCCGGGGCAGCTTGCGGCAGCTTTGCGTAGGCTCGGATTTGATTTTGTATATGACACTATTTTTGCTGCTGACGTAACCATTATGGAAGAAGCATCTGAGTTGCTTGAACGTCTGGAGTCCGGCGAGAATCTGCCTATGTTTACATCATGCTGCCCGGGGTGGGTTCGCTATATGGAAACCGCATGGTCTGATCAGGTATCCCATCTTTCCAGTTGCAAATCTCCACAGCAAATGGCGGGTGCACTTTTTAAAACATACGGTGCAGATATTGCGGGCAAGAATTCTGAAGACATTGCCAGTGTTGCCATTATGCCTTGTACTGCAAAGAAATATGAGGCTGGTCGTCCTGAAATGCAGTCCACCGGAACGCCTGATGTTGATGCGGTTTTGACCGTAACTGAGCTTGCTGCCATGCTTAAAAGCAAAGGGATCCGCTTGGACACACTTCCGGAAGAAGAGTTTGATACTCCTCTGGGACTTTATTCTGGAGCGGGAACTATTTTCGGTGCTTCCGGCGGCGTAATGGAAGCCGCACTGCGTACTGCAATTGCAGTTACAACAGGAAATGAAGTTAACGAAAGTGGTGTTACTTTTATTCAAACTGATGAAGGTGTGCGCCGTGCTACAATAGAGGTGGCAGGAAAGACCGTACGGGCAGTCATTGTTTCCGGATTAGCCCATGCTGCAAAGCTTCTTGAGACTGTTCGCACAGGACAGGCTGATTTTGATTTTATGGAAGTTATGTGTTGCACAGGTGGTTGTGTTGCAGGCGGGGGACAACCGAAATTGCTTCCGCATATTGATATTGCAGATGCTATTGCGCGTCGTCGTCAGAGTTTGCATACTCACGACAAAGAGCTGCCAGTTAGAGCCTCACATAGGAATCCGTCTGTGACAGCTCTGTATGAAAACTATTTAGAAAAACCGCTCGGACATCTTTCCCATAAACTGCTTCATACCTGTTACGGGGATGATGTAGGGAGCCATAACTAATGCATTCTTTTGTGTTATCAGATCCTTCACGCTGTATAGGCTGCCGAGCGTGCGAAGTTGCTTGTGTCGGCGCTCATATGGATGAGGATATGGGACAGGCAGGGGAAAAGGGCTTACCCTTTTCTCCAAGAATAAGCATTGTACACGAGGCGGAGGTCACAGCTCCAATTCAGTGTCGTCAGTGTGAAGATGCTCCGTGCGTCGCGGCTTGTCCTGCCGGAGCAATTCTCTCCGATGGTAAGACCGTGCGGGTGAATTCAGAACGTTGTTTCGGCTGTAAGGCTTGTATGGCAGCTTGTCCTGTGGGAGCCATGCAGGTGGGATATATTCCGGGGACTTCAGATATGCCTGTTGCCCATAAGTGCGACCTTTGTACGGAACGTGACGGGGGACCGGCGTGTGTTGCAGTGTGTCCAGCTGGGGCACTGAGGATTTTAGCCAAGAAAGAGCTTAAACGCATATCCGGCTCGAAAAGACGCCAAAGCGCACTTCAAATATCTTTCGGGCATAACTAAAGGAATATTTGGGCAATGACTCGTACGAACTCTATTTATCAGGCTGTCGTTGAGGAGCAGACGGAATTTATCCGTCGGTTTCGTCCAGATGGAAAGCTGACTTTTGTCAACAGTGCCCTTTGTCGTTTTTACGGTAAAGAGCCTGAAGAGTTGCTCGCTTCAAATTTTAAGGATCTTCTTGATCCTGAAGAACGAGATTCAATTGTCCATCTGGTCTATTCCATTTCTCCAGAGAATCCAGAAATTGTCACAGAACCAAGATATCGTGGTGTTGATGGTCGAATGCACTTTGTACAGTACGTTACAAAGGGAATATTTGATGAACACGGCAAAATTGTTGAATACCAGTCCGTAGGGCGTGATGTGACTGCTCAACGCGAAGCAGAAGCAACGCTCGCAGAAGCCCGTATAGCAATGGCTCAAGCGAGTAAGGTTACAACCCTTGCGGTGATCGGTGGCGGCATTGCACACGAAATAAACCAACCTTTGAATGCTATCCGAATATTAACGGCATCTGCCCAACTACTTGCAGAGCGCTCCGAATTTGCTGAGAGCGAGTTGCCCAGAATGCTAGGGGACATTGCTTCGCAGGTTGATCGAATTGATTCTATTGTGAACCATTTGCGTGAACATCTTCGTCAGAGTCAGAATACGACTTCTGAGAGTTGTGATTTAGGTAATGCTGTTCATTCTGCACTTTCCCTGATTAATGCGCAGATCAGTGCGAGGGGGATTGCATTGGATGCAAATATTTCCCCGAACCTTCCATTTGTAACAGGGACGGCTATTCGTTTTGAGGAGCTTGTCACCAATCTTGTGGCGAATGCCATGCAGGCTCTTGATGGAACAGACTGTGAACAAAAGATTATTCAGATTGATGTGGCTTCACACGAGTCAGGCTTAGTGGAACTTACTGTGTCTGATAATGGTCTAGGGTTTGATGAGGGACTGGCTGAGAAAATGTTTGAACCGTTTTTCTCTACAAAATCTTCAGGAACTTCCATGGGGCTTGGGCTGTCTATTGTGCGGATTATTGTTCAAGCGGCAGGTGGTTCCATTACTGCCTCAAATCGTCCGGAGGGCGGTGCGTTGATAAAGGTAACCCTGCCTTCGGCAGGCTGGAGCGGTGCATAAGAACATGCGTATTCTTCTTGTCGATGATGACGAGGCAACTCGTCATTCACTTGCCGAATATCTGACTCTGTTGGGTCATGCTGTTACATCATGTTCTGATGCCGAAAGTGCTTTGGATGTCTGCCGCAATCATCGTTTTGAAATGGTGCTTTCTGACATACAGATGCCGGGTAAAACAGGCATTGAATTGGTTCGGGAAGTTAAGAGTATGTCCGGCTCATATTTCCCCGATGTGGTTTTGTACACAGGTCATTCGGATTTAGAACTGGCAATCGGGGCATTGCGTGCTGGTGCCTATGACTACATGACGAAGCCGATTAATATGGAAGAACTTCGTTCCATTTTGAATCGAGTGGCAGAGCATCAGGCTTTGCTCGCAGAAAATGACCGCCTGACCAAAAAATTTGACGAAGTTGTAGCCGAAGCAACAAACGATTTCAGAGCCGAGCTTACAAGATTACAAGAGCTTTTAGAGAAGCAGGCTGGTCTTGATAATATAGGCATTTTCTCTGAACCCATGTGGCAGGTTGTTTCTCAGGCAAAACGCTACCATGAAGACAGGGAACTTCCGGTCTTAATTCAGGGAGAAACTGGGGTCGGGAAAGATATTGTGGCAAAGATAATCCACTATGGTCCCGATCAATCCTCTCTTCCATTTGTTGCCATCAACTGCGCTGCGCTGCCTGCCACGTTGTTTGAAAGTGAACTATTCGGATACAAGGCGGGTGCTTTTACAGGCAGTGCAGCTCGTGGGGCAAAAGGAAAGATCGACCTTGCCAAAGGTGGTACCCTTTTTCTTGATGAAATCGGTGAAATCCCCGTTGAGTTGCAGGCCAAACTACTACGAGTCATCGAGGATAAAAGTTTTTATCGTGTTGGCGGCTTGGAGAAAGTTCATGCAGATATTCGTATTATTGCCGCGACTAATCTTGATTTAGACGAGCGTATGGAACAAGGGCTTTTTCGCAAAGATTTGTATTACAGGTTGCGAGTCGGTTCCATCATGGTTCCGTCCCTGCGTGAGCGACCTGACGATATTGTTCCGCTGGCGAAACTATTTCTCACCAATTTTGCTAAAAAGCGTGGCAAAAATTTTACGGACATATCACCGAACGCTGCGCAGTTGCTGATGGTTCATCCGTGGCCTGGGAACGTGCGAGAATTGAAGAACACATTAGAGTGGGTTTCGGTTATGCATGACGCACCGGAATTGCTTCCAGAACATCTGGCTACAATTCTCACCGATAATCGAGGGTATGCCGTAGTAGCTTCATCGCAAGCTGCTGTGATTCCTTCATCGAAGTCTAAAAAAAGACGTAAAAAGCCAACGGAAAAAGAAATAGACGATGCTCTGGCTGCAACCTCCGGCAATAAGACACAAGCCGCTTTGTTGCTCGGAATATCTATTCGAATGCTTTACTACAGAATTTCGAACAGAAAAGACGATAATATTAACGATAAATAGTCGGCTACCCTAGCGTATAAAGCAGCTTGCACGCTTAAAAACGACGGGCACAGCCTGCTACAATATTTTTGGAAACGCTGGTTTTTCGCATTTGAAAAGCCAGTTTTTTTATGGAGATTACAAAATGAAACTCGATACAACGGGTCTTGATAATTTTATTGATGAAAAGGCGATATGGGGCATTGTAAATCAAAACGCCGATGCATCCACAGGTCGCGTTCAGGAAATCCTCGATAAGGCGCTTGAAGCTAAAGGGCTGACTCTCGAAGAAACAGCTTGTTTGTTACAGACTGAAGATCCGGAATTAAATGAGGCAATTCTGGAAACTGCCGGTAAGGTCAAGCAAGCCATCTACGGTAAGCGTGTCGTCCTTTTTGCCCTCTCTACATTACAAACGAATGTAGTAACCGCTGTGCATATTGCGGATTCAAGGACACTAACACTGAACTCGTTCGCCGAACTCTCAATCCTGCTGAAATAAAAAAAGAGGTCAGCATTCTTGAGGATATCGGTCATAAGCGTTTGTTGTTGGTGTACGGCGAACATCCTAAATTTGGTGGAGACTGGATCGCGGAGACCGTGCGTACTGTTTACGAAACAGTTTCTGAAAAGAGTGGCGAGATTCGGCGCGTTAACATCAACTGTGCTCCGTTGGACGTTGAAGGTTTCCGTAAATTGCATGAGGTGGGTATTGGAACGTACCAATGTTTTCAGGAGACCTACCATTCCCAGACATATGCAGAACTTCATCCACGAGGTCATAAAAAGCATTTCCTGTGGAGACTCCATGCGATGCATAGAGCGATGGAGGCCGGAATTGATGATGTAGGCATGGGGGCGTTACTTGGTTTGTATGACTACCGTTTCGATATCATTGCATTACTAGCTCACGCAGCAGAGTTGGAAAAACGTTTTGGTGTCGGGCCGCATACGCTGTCTTTCCCTCGTCTTGAGCCTGCTTTGAATTCAGATATTGCTTTTAATCCTCCATATCCGATTTCAGACACCCAGTTTAAGCGTCTTGTGGCTGTGTTACGTCTTGCGGTTCCTTTTACCGGACTGATCCTGAGCACTCGGGAAAACAAGGAGATGCGACGCGAGCTTCTTGATATAGGTGTTTCGCAGCTTAGTGCGGGTTCCCGCACATACCCAGGTGCGTATTCTGATCCGAATTTTGATCGCCCTGAAGTCCAACAGTTTTGTGTTGGTGATAATCGTAATCTTGATGAAGTTATTCAAGAAATTGTGCAGCACGGATATACTCCATCATGGTGTACTGCTTGCTACCGCGAGGGAAGAACGGGCGAAGAATTTATGAAGTTGGCTAAAAACGGCTTTATCCAGAATTTTTGTCGTCCCAATGCACTACTTACGTTCAACGAGTACTTACAGGACTACGCTAGCGAAGCTACTCGCGATGTTGGACACAAGCTTATTCAAGACGAAGTAGAAAAGGGCTCGGGAACGTGCCAAAAGAATTTGGAAGACCGTTTGTCGCGTATCGAACAGGGTGAACGGGATTTGTATTTGTAGTAACAATGGGGTTAGCGCACGGAGCTGCCATTTATGGTAGCTCTGTTTTTTTATGAGCTACCTCAAGCTGAGCGAAACCTATTGAGAGCAACGGTAACGTATTGTTTACGAGACGTAATCCCCAAAATGTATCTCACTGGAGCGTGCTAAAAAATTTCCTAAGTTGAAAAATTCTTGCACATGGTTGCATGCTCCAATGCAGGTATGTAAGTATTGACTTATGTTTTTTGCAAAGATACTTGTCATGACAACTTTTTAATAAGTAGAGCTCATGAAATTTAATAGTCTAGAGTCAGTCGGTATGCTGATGGTTCGATTGGGCGCGATGTTTAAAGTAGAATTCCACGCAAGGTTAAAACCCTACGATGTTACAACAGAACAATGGGCGCTGCTGTATTGCTTGTGGAAGGAGGACGGAGTCGCGCAGTCCGCGTTGGCTGAATGTTGCAATAAAGATTTGCCGACAGTCCATAGGATTCTTAAGAAGTTGCTTCAAAAAAAGTTAGTTAAACTGAGAAAATCCTCGAAAGACGGGAGGGTTTCTTTCGTTTTTTTAACAGAGAATGGGCAAGCGTTGAAAGCTCCCCTTGATGAATTGGCTTGTTCTTTAGAGGCGCAGATTGCGGGAAGTTTCTCAGATGAGGAATTAGCCTGTTTAAAGAGAATTACATTAGAAAGGATTGAGTTCGGCGAATGAGAAAGGCGGCTTGATACTTGTTTTTGTATGAGACTGCTTAATGCGACTGCTTAATGCGACGGTTTGATGGTATCGTAAATTTTTGATGTTTAAGGGCGCATGTTTTTTGCGCCTGAATGATGAGATTGCGTAGGTATAACGGGTTAAAACAAGATGGCGTATCTGTTTTGGTCATACCAATCTTCATCAGTTGTCTCTGGCGTTGTTGCAGTTAGCAGGAGTATGAATGTAGAGCGCTTTTATGTGAAATATGTAGGGAAGATCATAAAAGCTCAACGACCTTTACGTTTGTATCCTCGCAGCACAATTCTTCCATGAAGATTGAAGGTCTTGATATGTTAGACCTTGCGCCAGAGCAATTTGACTAGTGATGAGAGTCGCTAGCTACGCATGTTTTTGAGTGTACAAATTAAAATTCTGAATAATTACTCAATGAAACGTGTTGCCCAACCCAACTCGTTTACCTTCTGGAACGTTGAGTTTTATTTAGAAAACAACAGCTCTTGCGACAGTGTCGTAAGAGCTGTTGTGATATGCACCCCAATAAAAAATGTCAGGTTGGGGTTTTTGTGAATCAATAACGGGTTATGATTATTGATTCTATGGGGATGTAGTTTTGGTACCTATATCCACGTGAAAGCAGACGCATTTTGCTGCGTATGAGTCGGCTTTTTGTTGATTGCAAAGCACTCAACGGGTGTTTTTTCCTTAAACAAAGACTGAGGCCGCTTCATATTGTCGAGGCTTATGTGAAGCGGCACTCAGTCTATATAATCTGCTTTGTAATAGGCAACTACAAAACGTCGTTTACAGGTGTGTGCGTAAGATCAAAGGCATCACACACTGCTTTGTAGGTAACTTTGCCTTCGTGAACGTTAAGGCCAAGTTTGATTTCATTGTTATCGATGCAGGCCTGTTTCCAACCCTTGTTTGCAATTTCGATAGCGTATGGGAGTGTAGCGTTGGTGAGTGCCATTGTGGATGTCATTGGAACTGCACCCGGAATGTTTGCGACGCAGTAATGAACAATTCCGTCCACTTCATAGGTTGGGTCTGTATGCGTGGTCGCTTTGGAAGTTTCGAAACAACCACCCTGATCGATTGCGACATCAACCAATGCAGAACCTTTTTTCATAAGTTTCAAGTCGTCACGGGTGATAACTGCCGGAGCTTTTGCACCCGGGATGAGCACTGCGCCAATCACGAGATCCATTTCTGGAAGAAGGTTCTGAATAGCGCCTTTAGAAGACATGAGGGTGGTGCAGTTTGCAGGCATCACATCATCAAGGTAACGCAGACGGTCAAGGCTGATATCCATAAGGAATACCTGTGCACCAAGACCACACGCCATTTTAGCTGCCTGAACACCAACAACGCCGCCGCCGATGACCATAACTTTAGCAGGGGCAACACCCGGCACGCCGCCGAGAAGCTTGCCGAGACCACCGGTGGTAGCTTCGAGAACTTTTGCGCCCTGCTGAACTGCCATACGGCCTGCTACTTCAGACATTGGGGTAAGAAGCGGCAAGGATTTATCTGCTTTCTGAATGGTTTCATACGCAATGCAGGTTGCGCCGGATTTGATAAGACCCTGAGTCTGTGGCTCGTCCGCTGCAAGGTGCAGGTAGGTAAAGAGAATTTGGCCTTTGCGAAGCATGCCGTATTCTGAAGGCTGTGGTTCTTTAACGTGCATGACCATTTCTGCCTTCTGGCAGATCTCGGCAGGAGTATCGATTATGGTAGCACCAGCTGCCACGTACTCATCATTGCTAAAGCCGGAGCCGATGCCTGCATTTTTTTCAACAAGCACATCATGGCCGTTAGCTTTCATTGCTACAACGCCTGCCGGAGTCATGCAGACGCGATTTTCTTTCACCTTAATTTCTTTAAGAATACCAATAATCATCGTTATGTCCTTAATCTGGTTTGTTTATTTATAACGCTGCAAGTGCATTATCAACAGCGGTAACGATTTCATCGATCTCTGTTTTTGTGGAGATCAACGCAGGGCTGAAGCACAAGTTGTTATTGTATTTTTCGAAAGAGCGGTTCGTACGGCCGATGATAACGCCGTTTTGCATGCAGTGTCCGGCAATCTTCATGGTCACTGTTTCATCAACAGGCTCTTTGGTTGCTCGGTCTTGAACCAGCTCCATACCTTGGAAGAGGCCAACTCCGCGTACATCGCCGATGACGTCGTACTTGTCTTTTAATTCAAAGAGACGATCCTGCATGTATGCGCCCATGGTGGTTACATTCTCGAGAAGTTTTTCTTCTTCAACAATGCGCATGTTTTCCAAAGCAGCAGCAGGGCCAGCGGTACAGCCACCAAATGTGGAAATGTCGCGGAAGTAGCGTTCGCGGTCTGAAGGGTCGGCTTTGAACTGATCGAAAACTTTTTCAGTGGTCACTGTGCAGGAGATAGCTGCGTAACCGGAGGCAACGCCTTTTGCCATTGTCACGATGTCCGGAGTGAAATCGTAGTGCTGATAGCCGAACCATTTACCGGTGCGACCGATGCCGCATACAACTTCATCGATGTGAAGAAGAACATCGTATTTGTCACAGATTTCGCGGATGATCGGGAAGTATTCAGGAACCGGAGGAATAACACCACCACCGGCAGTGATTGGCTCAAGAATGATGCCGCCTACGGTATCTGGATTTTCTTTAAGGATAAGTGTTTCCAGAGCACGTGCGCATTCGATATTACAACTGCCGTATTCTTTGCCGAACGGGCAACGGTAGCAGCAACAGTGTTCCAGTTCCGCAAAGCCGGGGAGGAACGGGCCGTACTGTGACTTACGCTCGGACTGACCAGTGGAGCTTAAAGCAGCAATGGTTGTTCCGTGGTAGTCGCGGTCACGGTAGATAATTTTGTGTTTCTTGCCGTCATTATTGAAATGAGCAAGCTGGCGAATCATTTTGTACGCTTTCTCGTTCGCCTCAGAGCCGGAGTTTGAATAGTAGACGCGGCTGAAGCCGGGCATCTTATCAACCAAGCGTTCTGCAAAGTTTGCAGCAGGCACGTTGCCTGCGCTGTTTGCAAAGTAGCAAAGCTTAACAAGCTGATCGCGCACTGCATCGGCAATAGATTCACGACCGTAGCCTACGTTAACAGTCCATACACCGCCGGAAACTGCATCAAGGTACTCATTTCCCTTAGCATCCGTGATACGCATGCCTTTGCCTTCTACAAAAACAGGCGGATCATTCTGTTCAAACGGTTTGTGCTGGGTGATGTGATGCCAGCAACGCTCTTTATCATTCTTAACAGCTTCGGTTGGATCAAATGAATTAGTCATACAATTTTTCCTTGTGGGCACATGATGTTAGCAAGGTGAAATGCATCAATTACCTTGCTGAATAAAATTTGTAGGTTTTACCGTTAACGACCGGAGAACCTCTCTAAAGATTCTCCGGTCGCAAAGTCAGTAGATCTGCTTCGTGTGTGCTAGTTTTCTGTTGCTCGTGGAGCGGCAGATTTTTCTTCTGTGTCAAAGAACACTGGAATAGTGCTGTCACCGAAGATACTTTCACGAATTTCAAGCTCTGGAGTGTTTCGTACGGTTTGGATTTGGATCATGTAGAATCCGACACCCATAACAATCCAGATAACCATCAGAATCCAAGGCTCTGTTCCGATAATGGCCGGGGAGCCAGGAACGGTGAGCATGCCTAGAATAATGAAGGAGGCAATAGCGCCGAGGATGCTGATGATGTTTTTCTCACCGCGTGCAGCGAACATTTTGTAGCAGACAAGGCAGGTGAAGAGGTACGCGATAACGGTACCTACAGAACACATATCTACAATCCAACCGACTACGGCACGACCAGCCCAAGGTGTGAGAAGACTGATAGCCATAGTAAAGAGGATTGCGTTATGCGGAGTGTGGTACTTCGGATGAACTTCGCCGAACCACTGTGGCAGAAATTTACCACGGGCAATGGAGAAGATAAGACGGGTTGTTGCAAGGTAGAAGCCGTTCATGCCGGTACAAACTGCACCGAGAACTGCGGTACCAAGAATTACACTACCGTATTTACCAAGTGCTAAGTGGGCAACAGCACCGGTAGCCCATGCGTGGTCCTGACCAAGAAGTTCTTTGTAAGGAATTACACTGCCGACACAGAATGTAACCATTGTGTAGAGAATAGCGCCGAGGGCAATGGCGCCAAGCATAAGAACACGAGCTTTTTTCGGAGAGAAAGAGAACTCTTCTGCGGCCTGTGGGATGGTGTCAAAACCAACAAACAGGAACGGAGCAATTGCTACAACAGTAATGATTGATGCAATCGGGGATTTGCCTTCAGCAAAGTGTGGGACAAGGTTTGAAAGAGCAAACGTGTCTGTTGTAACAACACCGAATGTCATTGCGATAACACCAAAGGTGAGGGCAAATGCGAGAACAAGCTGAATGCTGCCAGCTACGCTTACTCCGCGGTAGTTCATGATACCGAACATGAGGATAGATGCTGTCATGATGAGTACTTCACCAACATATACATCCCATCCTGCGATGGTATACAGATAGCCGAATTCAAATACACCCGGCAGAAGGAAACGTGCCAGCAATGCAATAGCAGAGGCGTTGATGCCAACAATACTAAGGTAACCGAGTACCAGTGCCCAACCACAGGCAAAAGCACCTATAGGGCCGAATCCTGCGTATGCGTATGCGAATTCGCCGCCTGCGACAGGGTAATGTTCAATCATGTGACTGTAGCTGAGTGCTACGACGCTCATAACAATGCCGCCAATTGCGAACGCTATGATTGTGGCGAGCGGACCGGCATTAGGAAGAAACGAAATGCCGGGAAGAACAAAGCAACCCCAGCCTACGATACAGCCAAGAGCGAGCGCTCCTACCTGCCACGGGGATAAACTTTTTTTCTAGTGTGCCACGTTCTGAGTTCTGAGATGTTCCAGCCATTATAACTCCCGTTTGGATATACTGTTTGCGCTTTCGCGCGATACTTCCTCCGATGGCGAACATTCATAAGCGTCTACGTTGCAAGGCATGACTTTGAAATATAAGCAATTTCAAAAAAAGAAGTGGATAATCGTATCCACAGTAATACGCATAGGTAACGGGCAGACGCCTATAGAAATAGAGTGGGGAAGCCTGTGAAAATACACAGGCTTCCCCGAAGTTCATGAGTAACTACGAGGCTACGCAGCTTCGTACGTTAGAACTTGCAGGTTTTGCTTTACCAGCGCGGACTTCTGGATCCGGATGGTATGTACGGACGGTGACAACCTTGTTCTGGGTGTAGAAATCTACTGCATCTTTTCCCTGAACTTTGTCGGTTCCG
Source organism: Halodesulfovibrio sp. MK-HDV (assembly GCF_009914765.1). Classification (NCBI taxonomy): domain Bacteria; kingdom Pseudomonadati; phylum Thermodesulfobacteriota; class Desulfovibrionia; order Desulfovibrionales; family Desulfovibrionaceae; genus Halodesulfovibrio; species Halodesulfovibrio sp. MK-HDV. The sequence goes on from NZ_WYDS01000003.1 coordinate 190,653, forward strand.
ATGAGGGAACCTTTGATGCCACCAAAAGGTAGATATGGGTGCGGAGCGCAGATACCAACGTTTACGCCGATCATGCCGACTTCGGCTTCGCGGCTGAAGGTTTCTGCGTAGTGCATGTTTTGAGTGAAGATACAAGCGCCGTTACCGAACTCTGAACTGCTGATGAGGTTCAAAGCGTCATCCATGTCAGCTACTTTAACGATGGATACAAGCGGGCCGAATACTTCTGTAGAGAACACAGGGTTACAAGGTGTTACACCTTTGAGCACTGTAGGGCCTACATAGAAGCCATTTTTATCTTTTTCCGGCACTTCTGGATTACGTCCATCGAGAAGCAGGGAACAACCGCCGCCGTGCTCGAGTGCGATATCAACGTATTTTTCAACGTTTTCTTTTGCAGCTTTGCTGATGAGTGGACCCATGTAGACGCCGTCGTCCATAGCGTTACCCACAACAACTTTTTTGGAAGCTTCCAGAATGCGTTCACACACTTCGTCGTAAACTTCAGGAACAACACCGATGATGGAACCTGCGAGACAACGCTGGCCAGCGGAGCCGTAGCAGGAGTTGATGAAGTTATCGATGAAGATATCCATGTCGGTATCTTCCATAACGAGCAGCATGTTTTTAGCGCCGCCAAGCAGCATGGAACGTTTTGCATTGCCACCGGCTGCTTTAGCCATTGCTTTTGCAGTCGGTGTGGAGCCTACGAGGCAAACACCGGCAACGCGTGGATCTTCATACCAAGGTGCTGCAACGGTGCGGCTACCATAGATTACGTTAACAACGCCTGCTGGGAGTTTCATTTCCATGAAAATCTCAATCATCTTTTGTAAGAAGAGTGGAGATTGTGTTGATGGCTTGTAAATAAAGGTGTTACCGGTTGCGATTGCAACAGGGATAAACCAGCCAAATACAAGCGCAGGGAAGTTAAACGGCGCAACGCCGCCAAATACGCCTAACGGTTTTTTAACAACTTTGCCGTTGATGTTCATAGCAATGTTGTCGAGGGTGTCACCCTGAAGAAGGGTCGGTACGCTTGCTGTCGCTTCAAGAATTTCGATAACACGGCGAACTTCGCCGCGTGCTTCAGAAATATGCTTCGCCTGATCAATTGCGATAGAGTATGCAAGAGCTTCCTGCTCACGTTCCATCAATTCACGCATTTTGAAGATGTACGCCATGCGTTTTGCAATCGGGGTATTCTTCCAGGTTTTAAAAGCTTCAGCAGCAGTATCGATAGCAGTTTGTGCGAGTGCATCGCTGCCCATTGGAACTTCGCCGATTACTTCACCGTTGGACGGGTTGTATAGCGGAGTAAATTCTGTTCCTTCTTCCTGAAGCCATTCACCGTTTATATAATGCTTGATGGTGTAAAATTCGTTTGCCATGAGAGAGACTCCTTGATGTCCTAATCAGGCGCATCCGCACCTATTTTTATGATTCAATTAAACACTCAGCCTTATATGTAAGGCGCGATATCCATGATCATTATTATGGGAAACGGCAGGAGCTTCATCCCATAATGATGCCCGTATGCCGCTCCCGAAGATATATGCTGAAATCACTTCTCTAAAAGCAAAGTTGAGACCAACTTTGCCCCTTTCGTTATATTTGCATTAAAAACAAGTGTTTATGAAGTATGTTGTGTTTGCGTTGCAAGGTGGCTCTTTTTATCTACCTGTCGTATGGGGCAAGGAAGCCCCTTGAAAAATGGGACTCCGCTGCTAAGCCACGGATTCTAATAACGTGTGGCGGGGCATATTTGCCCCTCGAAAAACATTTTTGAAGATGTGTCGTATACATGGGAATCACGGCGGGGCAAAAAAGCCACATGGCGCTTGGCTGCGCTTGCAAAGGATAGTGAAATGGAGCCAAAGAGAGTGAGTTTTTCACGGTGGGTGAAGGATTTAATGAATAAATTCAGTAGGCATTGAAGAATAATGGTTGGTGTGATCTTTGCTTTACTTTGTATGGTTCAATTGAATCAATTTACTAAGCAGGAGACACTATGAAGACTTTCTTTTTCTTTGGAGATTCGCTGACCTTAGGTGTGAACGACAAAAGCATGTTGGGTTGGACAGGGCGCTTTGCCTCTACTTTAGGGCTGCCAGTGCCACCAACAACCTTCTACAATCTGGGAGTGCGAAAACACACCAGTCAGGCCATTGTTTCACGGTGGAAAGATGAAGTGCAGCTCAGAGCACTCCCTGAAGCTGATGTGCGTATGATGTTTTGCTTTGGTGTTGTTGATATGGCGGCTCCGCAAGGCAAGACAATTATTCCACTCGGGCAGTCTGTAGCGAATCTTGAAACATTGTTGGAAGACGTTACCACCATGCACCTTGCGAAAAACGTACGTATTTTAAGTCCGTTTCCTGTAGTTCAGGCAGAACATTGCGGACGTGTTGAAGAACTGAATTCAGCGTATGCCGCGGTTTGTCGCAAGTATGGCGTGGAGTACGTGGATATTTTTTCTCATCTTGTGCGTAGCGACGCATACATGAATGATTTGAGTGATGGAATTCATCCGGGTGGAAGTGGCTGTGCGCTTATTGCGGCCTACTTACAGCAGGATGCATCTATTACAGACTGGATTCTGTAAGCGAAGGATAGAATGCCTTCGGCAGATACTGTTCGCCGTTTTTTCAGGATGCTTACAGAACGCTTGTTTGGCGAAGGCATTGTATTGATTGTAGGAGAAACAACATGCGGTTGCGGTATTTACTTATTCTTGGCGTAATCTTTCTTTTGATAGGGTTACATTTTACGTATCAGAAAGTACTGGAGCATCTTAATGATAGCGAAGCTGCGGTAGAAAAGATTATTGAGAATAAAGAATTCGTCTGGGCAAACTATTCAGACGAAGAACGTGACTGGTTGTCCAAAAACTACACTGTAAATGTTGGTGTGGATAAAAACTTCTTTCCCATAGAAGGGCTGGACGACAAAGGGCGTTATACCGGAGTTGCCAGCGACTACTTGCGTATTCTCGAAAAATTGACCGGACTTAGTTTCAATATCTCAGTTGCCGGAGACTGGCCCAGCGTCCTTGCCGAAGTTAAGGCTGGCAAACTTGATATGCTTGCAGCCCTTGCCCAGAGCCCCAGTCGTTCTAAGTTTCTTACCTTTACCGAACCATATATTGCCATGCCGGGTATCATTGTTGTGCAACGCGGCAGTGGTGAAGATTTGACGCTGTCCGACCTTAAGGGAAAGACAGTTGCGGTAGTGAAGCGGTATGTCTGGCACGATTATCTGGAAGAATTCAATAAAGATATTAAGCTTGATGTGGTTGAAGACAGTCAGGAAGGGTTGCAGCACGTTTCCTTCGGACAGGCAGATGCTATGGTTGATTTTCAGTTCAGCATCACGCACAAAATTAAGCAGAGCGGCATTCTTAACTTGCAGGTGGGCGGCGGTGTTGCCTTAAATTCCGGCATTACAATGGGAGTTCGGAAAGATCTTCAAATTTTGCGCGATATTTTAAATAAAGCCTTGAAGCGCATTACGCCGGAAGAACAAAACGCAATCACGGGCAAGTGGGTTAAAGTTACTGAAAACAGTGCCATGTCAAACAGTGCAATTGCTGTTATGATTGCTTGTTTTTTAAGTTTAATGGTTGCCACGTGCTTTACGTTGCTATGGAATATTTCCCTTAAACGAATTGTGGAGCAACAGACGTTTGAACTGAATCGGGAACTCACGAAGCGGGACAGTGTAGAAGCTGCTCTTCGAAAAAGTGAAGAACGGTACCGGCGTATTTTTGAGAATATTCAGGATGTGTATTTTCAGGCAACGCTGGATGGAAAAATTCTGGAGATAAGCCCTTCAGTGCAGCGCGTTTTTGGGTGCACTCCTGAGGAAGCGCAACGTCTTTTTGTCTCCGATTTCATTGAACAGCCCGTGCTGGAAGACATGTGGGCTGTGCTGCGTAAAGAAGGTGAGCTAGAAGATTATGCCTTCGTATTTCAATCGTCAGAAGAGCAGCTTTGTTGTTCTGTGACAGGTAAATATTTACGTAATAGCTTTGGCGAACCAATGGAATTTGTGGGTTCAGTCCGAAACGTTACCACACGGATGCAGTACGAGGAGATGCTCAGTAAGGCGAATCTTGAGCTTGAGTCACGTGTTGAAGAACGAACCCGGGATCTGCAAAGTATGAACGAAGAATTGCAACGCTCTAAAGAAGATGCAGACGCAGCAACAAAAGCAAAAAGCCAGTTCCTTACCAGTATCAGCCATGAGCTGCGTACTCCGCTTCATGCCATTATCGCATTTACAGAACACGTTCGGTCGCTGGAATCCTCATCAGTCGTGCGTAAATATTTGCGCAATATTCTTGATTCGTCTTTCACTCTGTTGGACATCATTAATGACCTGCTGGACTTTTCCAAAATTGAAGCAGGACATGTGGTGCTGGAACGCGTGCCGTTTATGCTTGATCACTGCGTACAGCGGGTTTGTAACCTTGTCTTGGCGCGTGCAGCTGCGCAGGATTTAGAATTTATTGTTGATCTGCCGCCAACGGTTCCGGCAAAACTGATCGGTGATTCTGGAAAGTTACAGCAGATTATTTTGAATATAGCCAGTAACGCTCTCAAGTTCACCCCTTCCGGCGGTACGATTACACTGTCATTCGATTACCATATGAAAGGTGAGCAGGAAATTTGGTTGCGTTGCTATGTGCAGGATACAGGCATCGGCATTCCGGAGGATTCCCTTGATCAGCTGTTTGTTCCGTTCCAGCAGCTTTCTGGAAACGACTTGTACAGCTATGGCGGAACAGGGCTGGGGCTGAGTATTTGCAAACGGTTTGTGGAAAGCATGGGCGGTGAAATTCGAGTAGAATCTGAGGAAGGCAAGGGGACGCTGTTTGTGTTCTCCGTTCCTGTCTTGCTCCAAAAAGACGCGATGGAACAACCACCTGTTCCAGAAGAACTTGCAGACCTTACCGCGTTGCTTGTTACAAAATCCGAACGTTCCGGCATGGCCATGAAACGCCATTTCAACTTTGCTTCTGTTGATGCAGAGATAGCATACGGCGTTGATGCCGCCATACAGCGCTTGGAGTCTGACGCTCCTAAGCCGGATGTTATTTGTATCGGACATAATATTGCTGCATCCGAGAGACCGGAACGGTTGTTCAGTTCCGGCACAAATGACGACATTCCAGTGCTGATGCTGGCAGCAAAGAATGACAAACTTTCCCTTTCAAAACGATCACTTCCCAAACAGGTACATTTATTCACCGAGATATTAACACATAGAATGTTGCAACATGCTCTGTGTAATATTTTTGGAGCAGAACCTCTTGTGCCGTTGGAAGTTGCAACGCCGTTTACCGAGCATTCCGATCAGAGTGCATTTAAGGGTGTAGATGTTCTTATTGCAGAGGATACCCAGACCAACCGCGATATCTTAAAGCTTTTGCTAGATCCTACGGGAGCTGATCTGACCTTTGTGGCGAACGGGTACGATGCCGTGGAAGCTGTGCGTGAGAATACATATGATGTCATTCTGATGGATGTGCAGATGCCTCGGATGGACGGTTGTGAGGCCGCTACCGCCATCCGTAATGAGCTCGGCATCACAGATATTCCGATAGTTGCGTTGACGGCACATGCCATTAAGGGAAGCCGCCAACGTATGCAAAAGGCCGGTATGGAGTTCTTCCTGACAAAACCATTCGGGAAAGATTCTTTGTATTCGGTTATGACCGCTGCGCTCGGGAATTCCAGTATTGGCGATAACTATGTTGCCTCTCCTGAGGCACCTCTTTCATGTCTTATTTTACCGTCATCTATAGATAGTGAGGTGGTTAGCCGTCTCGGGCTTCCACAGGTTGAGTATGATGTGCTTCTGAAGCAGTTTGCCAAAGAGCATGGAAATTCTGTCAGCATGATGCACAGCGCACGAATTGAACATGACTACAACAGGCTGGAAAGTGAAGCCCACGCGTTGACAGGTGCGGCAGCCAATGTTGGAGCCGGTGAGTGTGCGGCATTAGCAAAAAGAATAGAATTACACGCGGGCGGGCTGACAAACGGCGTCGGTAATTCGTCAGCAGTAGATGAATTGTTGGCGACGCTTGAGCGGGAATTACAATTTGTTGTAGAAGAAATTCACACCATGATTCCTGATAAAGAAACACCTGAAGAACGCACAGATGTAGCAGATATATTGAATGATGCTGACCAGGCCCTGATTATGGAACTAGCAAGCGCTTTGGAGCTAACCAATCCGTTAAAAATAGAAGAGTTGCTTCCACAGGTAGAGCCTTTGCTGCCATCCTGTGATTTTGCGACGTTGGATGCGTTAGTAATGGATTATGAATACGATAAAGCACACTTGTATTTATTGCAGTGTGAACAGGCAAAAGTACATGGATAGAGATGGTACTATGAAAGATAAACCAATTATTCTGGTGGTTGATGATAACCCTATTAATTTGCGGGTGCTGGTAAAAAATCTCCAGACAGAATACGATTTGCTGGTTTCAAAAACTGGTGAATCCGCTTTGAAAAACGCGTTTAAGCATTCACCAGACATCATTTTGTTGGATATTATGCTGCCTGATATGGACGGTTTCACCGTTTGCGAAAAGTTGCAGCAGAATGACGTAACAAGCTCTATTCCGATAATTTTTATTTCCAGTGTGCATGACCCACTTCAGAAAACCCGAGCTTTTGCAGCGGGTGGTGTAGATTATGTGACTAAGCCTTTTCACCAGACAGAAGTGATGGCGCGGGTACAAACACATCTTCAGCTTAAAGATATGCGTGAAGTTTTAGAACAACAGAAGAACATAATAAGTGAGCAGCTTTCTGAAAAAAACAGACAGCTCTCAACATTGATGGATAACTTGTTTGGCATCGCATACCGTGGGCATATGGATAATGACCGAACAATGCAGCTTATGAGCGTGGGTACAAAGTCACTCACAGGGTATTCTGCGGACTATTTTACTGGCACAAACGCTAAGCCTTTTATGTCCGTTGTTCTGGAGAAAGATCAGGAGAGTATCCGAAACAGAATCGCGGAGGCATTGAAAGCTAAAGAACGCTTTGAGTGTGAATACCGCATTGCCTTAAAAAGTGGCGAAACCAAGTGGGTTCGTGAGCAGGGCGTTGGGTTGTATGATGAGTCCGGCACTGTGTATGCCGTAGAGGGCTTCATTTCCGATGCTACAAAAAGTAAAACGCAAGAGCTCGGCATCCGTAAAGAAAACTCTGTGCTGAAAAAGAAAATGCAGGCGCATTATTTTGAAAATATCGTAGGTGATTCTGAACCGATGCAGAATCTCTATGAAATGATTCTTAAAGCGGCAGGAACTGATGACAATGTTATTGTGTACGGAGAATCCGGAACCGGTAAAGAACTGGTATCGCGCGCTGTGCATGATCACAGCACACGAATTAACGGTAATTTTGTTCCAGTAAACTGCGGAGCCGTTCCAGAGCATTTATTTGAAAGTGAATTTTTTGGTCATAAAAAAGGTGCGTTTACCGGTGCTGTGGCAAACCGGAGAGGTTTTTTAGAGCAGGCAGATAACGGTACGTTGTTTCTTGATGAGCTAGGAGAGATAAGCCATCTTGGGCAAATTAAGCTACTTCGAGCCATTGAGGGCGGCGGGTTTACTCCTGTGGGAGGAACTGGCGTTGTGCATGTTAAGCCACGAATTGTAGCTGCAACAAACCGTGATTTGATGGAGCTTGTGCGTGACGGAGCCATGCGAAGTGACTTTTATTACCGGATACATGTTGTGCCTATCTACATTCCGCCATTACGGGATCGAAAAGAAGACATTCCGCAGCTTATCGAGCACTTCATGCGTATGTTCTCCCGTCAGGACGATTGCCCATCTATTACAACCGAGGTGCTGAATGCCTTTATTGCCTACGATTGGCCGGGGAATATTCGTGAGCTACAAAATGCCCTGCATCAATACCTCCACCTTGGCACACTCATTCTTGGCGGAGAGCAAATAATTAGCGGAAAAGATATAGCCAGACAGAATTCCATTCCTCAAGAGCCGTTAGACCGAGCCATTGCACGTTTTGAAAGGCAATACATTGTTGACGTGCTTAAGCGTAACGACTGGCGCCGTATGGCAACAGCTACCACGCTTCAGATTGATCGAAAAACCTTGTTTCGTAAGATGCGTACTCTTAAGATTGTTGATGGGTAGGTTTGAAAAGTTTGTAGTATGAATGTTTGCATCCTTTTCTGGTTTATCTGTTGAGCTAGTGAGTTATTCTCAACGGATGGCAGAAGCCAGATGGCAAGCAGTAGGCAGCAGGGATACTAGTCACGTTTAGTGACGCTAAGTAATTCGAGCTCTTACACGAAAGTGTAAGAGCTTTTTTTTTGTTCAATGCGTTGCATGTAACAAACTATTCTTGTTGCGTTTATGTAGAAGCTCTCTGACGTCACGCTGATTTTATGCTTTGTTCGAAAACTCTATACAGCATGATGCATCATTGTTTTCATTTTCGCGTATAACAGTTTCATTTTGTTTTAAAAACAATGCGTTACTTGTCACGTAAATAGAGATTTTTTTCTCGAATGAAGCAGCAAAACAGAAGAGGTCATACAATTTTCCAAAAAAACTCAATATAAATTTTTTTAACAACACTTTTATTATAACTAACTGTAAATAATCAACATTGTGTCTAAATAGAAAGTTTTAGAGAAAAATCTTGACCTTCCCCCTAGGGGGCAGGGCTACGGTTACGCACACTCAAAAAAGGTTCGTGAATCTTTTACGAAAATTTCTTTACTATTTTGAAGTGTTACTTGTTTAAAACGTAAGAATTGTGCCGAATACTAACGGCTTCTGCATGTATCAAATTGTTTTTTGATCAAAAGTAGAAGCGACTGAAGTGGCACTGCATTCGATACCGCGTTTCCCCTTTCTATGTATGTACCTGTATTTGTAACTGTTCAAAATTTATCTTCGTAACATCCTTTTTTGTTTACGATTTTAATGTGAACCCGCTACGGCTTGGTATGAAATTAGTGAGTTGGTTTATTCTTTCAGCATGTATTCTCCGCACAATTTTGAGTGGTTAGGACATGCTGAAGAGGTGGTGCATCAAGCAGTTAGAGCCGATGCATACCGACAACAATGTAACCGGATAGTGAAGGAGAGTGTCAAATGAGTAAGAATGATGCGTTAGGCATGGTCGAAACAAAAGGACTGGTTGGGTCAATAGAAGCTGCTGATGCCATGGTGAAAGCTGCGAACGTTACCTTAGTGGGAAGAGAATCCATTGGTGCGGGATTAGTGACTGTCATGGTTAGAGGTGATGTTGGTGCTGTAAAGGCTGCAACAGATGCCGGAGCTGCTGCTGCCCAGCGTGTTGGCGAGGTTATGTCTGTTCATGTGATCCCTCGTCCACATTCAGATGTTGAGACCGTTCTCCCGGCTAGCGCTTCCAAATAAAAAACAAACACAAGCAGTGTCGTGTTCAGGCTTCTGCCTGAAATAGCTGAATATCCACGTGAGATATGTTCTTCGTTGTTATCAGCCTGAAAGCTTGCGCTGTTTTTTACCAAAAAGTCTGCCCTAAGGGGAAGTTTATAATAACTCACTCTTATTACAGCAGAGTTAACCACAACAAAGGAGAACATTTCATGCGTTATCACGGTGAAAATGCATTGGGTCTCATTGAAACACTGGGCATGGTTCCAGCGTTGTACGGCGCAGACTGCATGCTTAAAGCAGCAGACGTAGAGCTGATTTCATATGAAAACATTGGTTCTACCCTCGTTACCGTAATGGTAAAGGGCGACGTAGCGGCTGTTCAGGCAGCTGTAGAAGCTGGTGCAGCTGCAGCGGCTAAAATTGGAACAGTGACAGCAAAAAACGTAATGGCACGTCCTGAGCCACGAGTTGGCGACATTGTTTCCGTGCACGATATTGATGTGGAGTAAGCATAATGAGTAGAGCAAGCGCACTGGGTTTACTTGAAGTTTTTGGTCTCGTGTATGTGCTGGAAGCAGCAGATGCAATGCTTAAAGCAGCAAACGTTGAGTTGGTTGGCTACGAGAACACCGCATCCGGTTACATTTCTGTACTGGTTCAGGGTGATGTTTCTGCCTGTAACTCCGCTGTAGAAGCTGGCGTTGGTGCTGTGCAGAGACTTGGTGCTGAAGTTCACAGCTCCATTGTTATCCCTTCACCGCATCAGGATATTTACAAAATTACAAATCGTTACTCTTTGGACAAACTGCTTCCATAGTAACAGCAGATACGGTTTTTCAGGAACGATTGTAGCTTGGTGGGAGTGCCTTTGATGACAATTATAGACAATGATTTGCTCTCGATACAGGAAGCCAGAATTCTTGCAGAAAACGCGTATGAAGCTCAGAAGCTGCTCGCGGCGTTTTCTCAGGAAAAGCTAGACGTTATTGTTGAGAGTATGGCCGATGAGCTTGAACAACATACACAAGCTCTCGCTATGATGTCCCATGATGAAACGGACTATGGCGACTGGCAACATAAGCTCATTAAAAACGAGTTCGTTTGTGGCTTTGCCCGCAGAGCGTTGAGAGGAATGCGCTGCGTAGGTATCATCGGTGAAGACCGAGAGAAACAGACAAAAGACGTCGGGGTTCCTGTAGGTGTAATTGTTGCGTTGTGTCCGGCAACTAGTCCGGTTTCAACAACAATCTACAAAGCATTGATTGCAATTAAGTCGGGCAATGCCATTGTCTTCTCTCCACACCCGAGAGCGAAAAAAACAATCAGTAAGACTCTTGATATTATGATTGAGGCTGCCCAGAAACACGGGCTTCCAGAAGGGGCACTGTCGTACTTGCATACAGTGGCTTCCAGCGGAACCGTGGAACTGATGGAGCACAAAGAAGTCTCTCTCATTCTGAATACGGGCGTTCCCGGTATGCTTGACGCTGCAAGCAAATCCGGCAAGCCGCTTATTTACGGCGGTGCTGGCAATGGTCCGGCATTTATTGAACGCACGGCAGATATTCAACAGGCTGCTAAAGACATTATCGCCAGTAAAACATTTGATTACGGCGTTGTTTCAGCAGCAGGGCAGTCCATTGTTGTCGATGGTTGCATTGCTGGTGAAGTAAAAAGCGCACTGCAAAGCAATGGCGCATACTTTATGTCTGAAAACGAAGCTAGCACGCTTGGATCTTTACTTTTTCATTCCGACGGAAAACCAAATCATGATCTGATTGGGATACCGGCCGTCAAAATAGCACGTAAAGCCGGTTTTTCAGTACCGGATAACACCACTGTATTGGTCGCAGCTCGAAAATATGTGTCTGAATTTGACCCGTATTCTCGCGAAAAATTGTGTCCTGTTCTTGGCTTTTACATTGAGCCTGACTGGATGCATGCATGCGAAAAATGCATAGAGCTGCTGCTTAGCGATCGCTGCGGGCACACTCTGGTTATCCATTCAAAAGATGAAGATGTAATTACTCAGTTTGCGCTTAAAAAGCCGGTGGGCAGGGTGTTGGTTAACACTCCTGCAGCGTTTGGCAGCATGGGCGCAACAACGAATTTATTCCCTTCCATGACTCTGGGCAGCGGCTCAGCAGGCAAGGGCTTTACATCAGATAACGTATCGCCAATGAACCTGATTTACCTTCGCAAAGTCGGATACGGCGTGCGTGGTGTTGAATCAATGGATGCAGAAGTTTTCCATAAAGATACTCCGGCAGCAAAGTTTGTCGAACCTGTATCTTCTGGTGATTTCAGCTCCAATTCATTGCAGGCAGTACATCGCATTTTGAAAGAGGCTATTGGAGAGCTCTAATGCCGACAATTAACTCTGAAAAATTTCAAATATAAGTGAGGTAGTAGTGGATATTCGGGACTTATCAAATCAGCTTGCTGAAGCTACAAAAAACATGACTCCGGAAGAACGTACTTCTTTGAAAAAAATGTTCGAAGAAGTAACTGAAGATATTTTGAACCGTCAGGCTGCCAACGGCACCCCTGTTCAATTTGCTCCAACTACACATGGTACTGAAATCCCTGACGGCCCTACAGATCGTCAGGTTCGCTTGAGAGAAAACTTCCTTAAGCAGGTTCCAACCATCACCACTCACCGTGCTCGTGCAATTACTAAAATTGCTAAAGAAAATCCGGGCATGCCTAAAATTTTGCTTCGTGCAAAATGCTTTAAGCATTGTTGTGAGACTGCTCCTCTGGTTATCCAGAATGACGAACTTATCGTTGGTGCACCTTGTGGCGCGCCTCGTGCCGGTGCTTTCTCTCCAGATATCGCATGGCGCTGGGTGGCAGATGAAATCGACACCATCAGCACTCGTAGTCAGGATCCTTTCTTCATCTCTGAAGAAGACAAAAAAATCATGCGTGAAGAGCTGTTCCCGTACTGGGCTGGCAAATCCGTTGATGAATATTGTGAAGATCAGTACCGCGAAGCAGGTCTTTGGGAAATTTCAGGCGAATCTTACGTATCCGATTGTTCATACCACGCAGTAAACGGTGGTGGTGACTCCAACCCTGGTTACGACGTTATCCTGATGAACAAAGGTATGCTCGATGTTCAGCGTGAAGCAAACGAACATCTTGCTACATTGGACTACAAGAACCCTGAAGATATCGAAAAAATTTACTTCTACAAATCGCTGATTGATACTGCAGAAGGTCTTATGATCTACGCACGTAGAATGTCAGAATACGCAGCACAGCTTGCACAGCAGGAAATGAATCCTCAGCGTAAAGCTGAATTGATGCAGATTTCTGAAGTGAACGCACGTGTTCCTGCTCATAAGCCTTCTACTTTCCGCGAAGCAATTCAGTCTGTATGGACTATTGAGTCCCTTCTGGTTGTTGAAGAAAACCAGACTGGTATGTCTATTGGTCGAGTCGATCAGTACATGTACCCGTACTACAAAGCTGATCTCGAAGCTGGCCGCATGACAGACTATGAAGCATTCGACCTTGCCGGTTGTATGTTGATCAAAATGTCTGAAATGATGTGGATTACTAACGAAGGCGGTTCTAAGTTCTTCGCTGGTTACCAGCCGTTTGTTAACATGTGCGTTGGCGGTGTAACCCGCGAAGGCCTTGATGCTACAAACGAACTTACCTACTTGCTTATGGATGCTGTTCGCCACGTTAAAGTGTACCAGCCATCACTCGCAACTCGCGTACATAACAAATCCCCTCAGAAGTACCTCAGAAAGATTATTGACGTAATCCGCGCTGGCATGGGCTTCCCTGCAATTCACTTTGATGACACCCACATCAAGATGATGCTTGCTAAAGGTGTTTCCATTGAAGACGCACGCGACTACTGCCTCATGGGTTGTGTAGAACCGCAGAAATCCGGTCGTCTCTACCAGTGGACATCCACCGCATATACCCAGTGGCCTATTTGTATTGAGCTTGTTCTCAACCACGGTGTACCGCTTTGGTATGGCAAACAGGTTTGTCCGGATATGGGCGAACTCAGCAGCTTCCAGACTTTCGAGCAGTTCGACGATGCTGTTAAAGCACAGATTAAATTCATCACTGAGAAAAGTAGCATCGCTACCGTTATCTCTCAGCGTGTTCATAAAGAGCTTGCTCCTAAGCCGCTCATGTCCATCATGTACGAAGGTTGTATGGAAAACGGCTGCGATGTTTCCGCAGGCGGCGCAATGTACAACTTTGGTCCTGGTGTAATCTGGAGTGGTCTTGCTACCTACGCAGATTCAATGGCTGCAATCAAACGCCTCGTATTTGATGAAAGAAAATACACTCTTCATCAGATGAATGAAGCTCTTAAAGCTGACTTCGTTGGTTTTGAGCAGATTAAAGCTGATTGTCTTGCTGCTCCTAAGTTCGGTAACGACGACGATTACGCAGACCTTATTGCTGCTGATCTTGTTAACTTTACTGAAACAGAACACCGCAAGTTTAAAACTCTCTACTCAGTATTGAGCCACGGTACTCTGTCCATTTCCAACAACACCCCATTTGGTCAGCTCACCGGCGCATCTGCTGGTGGTCGTGCAGCTTGGATGCCTCTTTCTGACGGTATCAGCCCAAGCCATGGCGCAGATTTCAAAGGCCCTACAGCCATCATCAAATCTGTTTCCAAAATGCCTAACGACAGCATGAACATCGGTATGGTTCATAACTTCAAGCTGATGTCCGGCTTGTTGGATACACCACAGGGTGAAGAGGGTATTTTGACTCTCATCCGTACCGCCAGCATGCTCGGCAACGGCGAAATGCAGTTTAACTACCTTGATAACGATGTTCTTCTCGACGCTCAGAAGAGCCCGGAAAACTATCGTGATTTAGTTGTTCGTGTTGCAGGCTACTCAGCATTCTTTGTTGAGCTTTGCAAAGACGTTCAGGACGAAATTATCAGCAGAACCATGCTGACAGAAATATAGCCAGACGGGGTTTGAGTACACATGACTACATCTAATTCAGACATGATTGAAAGAAAGGGACTGATTTTCAACGTACAGAAGTACAACATGTACGATGGTCCGGGAGTTAGAACCCTCGTATTTTTCAAGGGATGTCCGTTGCGTTGTAAGTGGTGCTCAAACCCCGAAGGCCAGAAACGTAAGTTTCAGATCCTTTACAAACAGGATCTCTGCGTCAATTGCGGCATGTGTGCCTCTGTATGCCCTGTGGGACTTCATTCCATGGGGGCAGGTGGAACGCTGCATGAGATGTCAGATAGCATTGACTGCATAGGGTGCGGTAAATGTGAAGAAGTCTGTGCTGCATCAGCACTTTCCGTCGTCGGTGAAAAGAAGACCACCTCAGAGGTGATGGATATTATCGAAGAGGATAGAGCCTTTTACGATGTATCCGGCGGTGGTGTTACTTTAGGCGGTGGAGAAGTGCTGATGCAACCAGAGTTCGCTACAAACGTACTGATGACCTGTAAGCAGCGGGGCATCAACACTGCTATCGAAACTTGCGGATACGCAAGACAAGAAGCAGTGCTTAAAGCTGCTGAGTTCGTGGACCTGTTCCTCTTCGACATCAAACATATGAATTCAGAAAAGCACTACGAACTGACCGGAGTGCGCAACGAAACCATTCTGGAGAACGTAACAGCGCTTATTGAAAAGCGTCATAACGTTAAAATCCGTCTGCCGCTGATGAAAGATGTGAACGATGCACCAGAGGATATTGAAGCGCTTATTGCCTTCTTAAAGCCATTCCTCGGACGTAAAAATTTCAAAGGTGTCGATATGCTTCCGTACCACAAGATGGGCGTGAACAAATACAAGCAGCTGGGCTGGGATTACCCGATGAAAGGTGAATTCGCCCTTGGTGATGCTGATCTGGATAGAATTGAAAACCAGTTTAAAGCACACGATTTCCCAGTTTCAGTAATTCGACATTAAGCAACATGCCTTCGGCGAGTCTCCGACGGGCAAGGGCTCTGCCCTGCACCCGCAAGGGGGACGCCCCCTTGACCGCGAATTTGTGGAAAGAGGGTGGGTTTTAAAACCGGATGGCGAGTAAATTTGTTGGTAAATTTAAGGGTAGTTCACGATGCAAAGTAATCAATCCCAAGAGTTGGAACGAATCATTCAAGAAACCGTTCCCGGCAAGCAAGTAACAATCGCCCACGTAATCGCGGCTCCGATGCCGGATATTTACGAGCGATTAGGCGTGGAAGAAAAGGGCGCACTGGGCATTTTGACCCTGTCTCCTTTTGAAACCGCAATTATTGCCGCTGATATTGCCACCAAAACAGCAGACGTGGAGATCGGCTTTTTAGACCGTTTCACTGGCTCTGTTGTTCTTACAGGCAGCGTTGAAAGCGTGGAAACTGCATTGCAGGCTGTTGTTGATGTGCTTGCTCGCAATCTTGGCTTTACCGCCGGTACTGTTACCCGCTCCTAGGCTGTTTGGTAATACGGCGAATGATACGACGACGAATCATGCTCATCGGGGCAACAGGCAGCGGTAAAACGACACTCGCCAACGTGCTTAATCAGCATGATGATTCTGTTCACGGTGACGTGCCTTTTTCTGGATGCTCACCTGTTCGCTGCGGGCAGGAAGTTGTTTATGGAAAACATACAGTGGATGTGCCGGGTGGATATTTTGATACCCCGTGGATGTACAACCATCTTATTTCCATAGCGCAGAACAATGCATCCCATGTGGTGTTTGTTGTCAGCCAGTCACAGCGTTCAGTTGCCGGTGCTCCGGGACTTGCAAAAGTGTTCGGATGCCCAGTTACCGGAGTTGTGACCCAGTGCGATGTAAAGCCGGAAAACAATGCATTTTGCCTGAAGCAGTTACAGCATTTTGGCGTTTCGGAACCATATTTCAATGTCAGTGTGGCAAATGGAAGCGGGATTCCGGAGTTATTACAGCATCTGTTTGATGCTCGTACGTGAAAGGAACAGTAGATGAAGTTTATTACCGAAGACGACCTTCGTGCATTGCATAGAAAAGAAGCCCTCACGGACTTCGATGTTACGAAGGACATGAAACTCACTCCCGGTGCACGTCAGTTCCTGAATGACAGAAGAATTACCATCCTTATCGACGGTGTTCCTTCTGAGCACGCTGAATCTTCTTCTTCAACGTACTTTCAAGCTTCAACTGCTGAAAAGCCTGCTGTTGCGGCTGTCGAGTCTGCTGAAACCGAACCCGACTGGAAAAAGAAGCGACTTCGCAGCGAGCTTAAATCCATCGCCAATACCTTTCTTCTTATTGCCTGTGAATTACAGGGCCGAGATATTGAACTTTCCCAAAGTGTTGTCGCTCTTGAACGAGAAGTTGCTGCAATGCAGACCATTCTTGATGAAGATGCACAGTTGCAGGATCTGGAATTTGAAGAGTGCAACGGCATCACAAAAGAAAATTTTTCCAGCCCGTTGGAAGACTGTTTCGAGATTACTCCGGAACATATGCGTCCACCCAATGGCAAAGAGATTTTGCTTCTGAATAAATTGCGCTGTGCCATGCACATGCTGGAAGCATCCGTATTGGAACTTTACGGAACTCGCCTCGATGAAAACAACTTCTGCGTTCGGGTCAACCAGATCCGAAACGTTCTGTCGCAAATGATATGCACAGCACTGGGAGGAACAGAGTGTCAGAGAAAAGAGTAAATTTTGAATTCTGCGACCAGCTCGTTCAAGAGTTTGAAGACGCAGTTGAAAAGCCGATTAAGAATAGTTCTTCTGTCTATTACACAGGAGTGGATTTGGGCACAGCGTGTGTGGTTATCTCTGTACTTGATGAGAACCGCAAACCTGTTGCCGGTGCGTACAGATACGCAGATGTAGTTCGCGACGGAATGGTTGTGGATTATATCGGCGCTGTGCAGCTTGTCCGCGAGTTGAAAGAAGAAGTTGAAGAAAAACTCGGCACAGAATTACTCTATGCTGCCTCTGCCATTCCTCCGGGAACAGACGGGCTGGATTCCGGTGCAATCAGAAACGTTGTGGAAAGCGCTGGCTTTGAATTGACTCAGCTTCTTGATGAGCCGACCGCAGCGAACGAAGTACTTAAAATTTCTAATGGAGCCGTGGTTGATATCGGTGGCGGCACTACCGGCATCTCCATCCTGAAGGATGGAAAAGTTATCTATGTTGCTGATGAAGCAACGGGCGGTACCCATTTCTCCCTTGTTATTTCCGGGGCATATAAAATGCCTTTTGATGAAGCTGATGCTTTTAAGCGCGACGCTAAAAATCATAAAGAGCTTCTCCCAGTTTTACGACCAGTTATCGAAAAAATGTCGACCATCATCAACACTCATATCGAAGGGTACGATGTTCAGGAAATTTCTCTCGTTGGCGGTACATGCTGCTTGGCTGGGATTGAAGACGTCATTGAAAAACGAACTGGTATCTACACGCATAAACCAAAAAATCCAATGTTCGTCACACCGTTAGGAATCGCTCTTAGCTGTAAGGCGGAAGCATAGCTCAGAAGGGTATCATTATGGAATTTCGCATAATTAAATCACCGTCTCCTGGAGCATTGAGCATTCTGTTGCGGCGCAGAGGCTCCGGTAAGTCAGAAATAGATGAACCAATCGACGCGGTCGGTCTTATTCAGGGCAAAATGATCGATATGGTTGTTGCTGCGGATATTGCTGAGAAGAGCGTTGGGGTTGATGTTGAAGATATCAAAGGCAACTGCCCGCAGAACATGATCCTGCTTGCCATTATGGGCGACACGGCTTCCGTTGAAGCTGCAATGGCAGAGATTAAGTTCAAGCTTAAAGAAGGACATTACGCATGCTAGTTGCAGAACTCATAGGCAGCGTTTGGTCAACTCGCAAAGCGGAAACTCTGAAAGGCTTCAAGCTGATGCTTGTGGAACTTCTTGGTGGAAGTCGTAACGGAGAGCGCATGATGGTTGTGGATACCATCGGTGCTGGAATCGGAGACAGGGTTATCATTACAACCGGATCTTCTGCCCGAAGAATGTTGGAAGATGACAACATCCCTGTGGATGCCGTAATTGTCGGCATTATCGATGATGACTGTGAGCTGCCAAGTTTTGGAGATGCGTGTGAATCTGATTGAGCAAGTTAATAACGCAGGCGTAATTGGTGCAGGTGGTGCTGGATTTCCAACCCACGTAAAACTTTCCGCTACCGCAGAATTCATTTTGCTTAACGGCGCAGAGTGCGAGCCGTTATTGCGAGTGGATCAGCAGTTAATGGAAATCTACCCTGATGAAATTATTCTGGGATTCCAGAGTGCGGGAAAAGCCGTAGGGGCAAAGAAAGCGTACCTGTGTATTAAAGAAAAGCACGGGAAAGTCATTTCCATTTTACGGGAACGCATTGAAGCACTTAATGCCTCTCCGTTTGTAGAAGTGACACCGCTTCCTGATGTGTACCCTGCAGGCGACGAACAAATTTTAGTCTACACCGTGACCGGACGTTCTGTACCGGAAGCAGGCATACCGCTGAATGTCGGGTGTGTTGTTATCAACTCTGAAACAGCTCTCAACATTTTCAACGCGTCGAAAGGTCTGCCGGTAACAGAAAAATTCATCACTGTTGCAGGGGACATCCCGAACAGAGTGACGGTGAAAGTTCCGGTCGGCACGCCGATTATGGACGTGTTGAAGCAGAGCGGGCTTGATTCATTCGACGACTACGCAGTGATTGACGGCGGCCCTATGATGGGACCTGTCATGACTGACCTGAGTGGTCATGTTGGTAAAAAGCATAAGGGTTTTGTGATTCTTAAAAAGGATCATTCTCTTATCCGCAAAAAAACAACCACGATTGAACAAGCAAGACACATTAATATTTCAGCATGTGCGCAGTGTCGCATGTGTACAGATTTATGCCCTCGTTACCTTATCGGGCATAATGTCGAGCCTCATAAGTCCATGCGAATTCAAAACTATGGGCTTAATGACGTTGAAGGCAAAAGCCATGCGCAACTTTGCTGCATGTGTAACCTTTGCGAATTGTTCTCCTGTCCTGCCGGACTGCATCCGAAGCTAGCAAACGATGCGCTGAGGCGTGATCTTGCTGAGCAGAATATTCGCTATCAGGCAAGCGGCAATGAGCCGGCTGCACGGCAGAATCGTGAATACCGTCAGGTGCCGAGCAAGCGTCTGACAGCACGGTTGGGATTAAGCACGTACGACAAGGCTGCTCCTTTGCAGGAAGTTGTATGCGCGCCGGAGGCTGTTTGCATTCCGATTGATTCCCATGTTGGTGCACCTGCTATTCCGACTGTTTCTGTTGGAGACCATGTGCAGGCAGGCCAGTGTATCGGCGTTGCTGCTGAGGGCAAACTCGGCGCTCCGGTTCATTCAAGCATTGCCGGAACCGTTATCGGAATTGAGAATAATCACATCGTCATAAGAAGGGGTTGAGATGGGTAACGCAATCGGAATGGTTGAATTTACAAGTATTGCAAAGGGTATCTACACCGTCGATCAGATGATCAAGGTCGCTGAAGTTGATGTTATTACCGCAGTCTCTACTTGTCCGGGTAAATATTTTGTCATTGTCACAGGTGACGTTGCTTCCGTGGAGAACTCAGTGAGGGTTGGTGAAGAGCACGCCGGAGAATATCTGGTCGACTTTATCATGATCCCTAACATTTCTCAGGAGCTTTTTCCTGCACTTTCAGGCGCGACAATGCCTGAACATATGGGTGCCATTGGTATTGTGGAGTCTTTCTCCATATCAACCATGGTTATTGCTGCAGACGCAGTCCTTAAAGCTGTGAATGTAGAGCCTATTGAATTGCGCTTAGGTCAAGGCTTGGGCGGCAAGGCATTCTTTACTTTCACCGGTGATGTGGCTGCGGTAAGTGCAGGCGTTGATCAGGCAAAAGAAGTAATGAAAACAAAAGGCTTGCTGGTAAATGCAGAGGTTATTCCTTCTCCTTCAGAGAAGTTGATACCTGCACTGCTGTAAGCAAAGTACCGTGACAGATGTGTTTGAATTTTATGGGCGCAGAAACAGAGAAGGAGGTATGAAGAAATGAAAAAAGTCGTTTGTGCAAAGGACGTTGAGACCCTTATCAAACAAGGCAAATCAACACTGTATGTCGATGCGAATACTATTTTGACCCCCTCTGCGAAAGATGCTGCAAAACTTGCTGACGTAGAAATTGTTGTAGGTGCACCACAGCAACGTGCATGTGAACATGATTCTACTCCCGCATCATCATGTGATGGGGCTATCAGCAGTGATCTGATCTATTCAGCATTGAAAGCAATGTATGAGCGAGGAATGCTTGACGCATTTCTGAAAGATTTAACTCGAAAAGGATTCACTTCTGAAGCCGTTGGCGGCGGAAAAATCGTTCGAGGTAATTCTATTGAGATGGAACCGTTTGAGACCGGCACAGCCGGTGCAAAAGCGTGTTCTCAGGAAGTAATCGGTAAAGGCGATGGTCGAATTCAATCTGGATTTTTTGAAATTGATCATTCCCGATTCGAACAGGATTTTGCTTGTGAAGCAAACTGCCATTTACTTGAAGGAACAGTAAACATCACCATTAACGGTCAGACTGTGAAAGCAGAAACCGGTGACGTTTTCTATATTCCGGCAGGTGCAAAAGTAGTTTGGGACGCAGCAGGCAAAGCTCGTTTGTTTTACTCCAGATTTCCACAGTCAAAGGGATAACAGATGAAGTCACTTGGTTTGATTGAAACAAAAGGACTTCTCCCTGCCATTGAGTGTGCGGATGTAATGCTTAAGGCCGCGAACGTTCGCCTTTTGGGTAGAACTTGCGTCGGTGCAGGACTTGTTTCTGTTTCCGTAACCGGTGATGTGGCTGCGGTTTCGGCTGCTGTAGATGCTGCCAAGGCGGCTCTATTACAGCTGGATGCCAATGCGTTGTACTCCAGTCATGTGATTCCTCGTCCGGATGAAGAAGTGTTCGACAGTATGTTTAGTTCAGCGCTGATTGGCAGAAGCGAAGAGAATAAACATAATGCTGACGCAGAATTGTCCGGTGTTGTTGAAGCACAGGTAAATGACTCGGAACCAGAATTTGAGTTGGTCAAACCCGATCTGACTAAGACTGAAGTCGCTGAGGCAAAAGGCACTGCGGTTGTAGCGAAAGAGACTCTTGCTAAATCTGAAAAGGGTAAGCCTGAAGTCAACAACGCTGCACAGAAAAAGATCGCACCAACTCAGGTTGAATCAACCAAGCCGGAAACGGTAAACGTTGAATCTAAAAAAGTAGATTCTCAAAATATTGAGCAATCAAAAATTGAGTTGTCAAAAGTAGAATCAATGAAAGTTGATTCTACGGAACCGAAGAAGGATTCTGTTGAAGTAACGCCAGAACTCCCACCAACTTCGAAGGATACGACAACGACTGCTGTAACAGAAACCACTGCTGAGAATGACGGCAAACATTCTGGTAATGATTCTGAAAAAACAAAGCCTGCCCTTCCTTCCGCTGGGCAGACACCTCCGGTTTCCAAACCGGAAAACGTAAAAGCACCGGTTATGTCCAAGGGTGCAGTCGCACGTAAAAAAGACGTGGATGCATTGTGGACAGAGCAGGGTGCTGATGGGGTAGCTGCCGGATTAACCAAGCTGACATTAGCAAAACTGCGAATCTTAGCTCGTGAATATCCCGATCTCCCTATTGAATCCAAAAAACTTTCCAAAGTGAAAAAGCGCACACTGGTGGAAGTTTTCAAGCGTTACTACGCTTCGTTGAATAAATGATGAGATGTTAGAGGAGCTACAAAATGGACTACGATCTATTATCTGTCCAGGAATCGCGGGATCTAGCCCGCCAGGGCAGTATAGCTGCTGAAAAGATTGCAAGTTACACCGATGAGTTAATTGACTCTATTCTCTGCTGCATGGTGCAGGTGGCAAGAGAGAATGCGGTACGGCTTGCCCGTTTAGCAGTTGAAGAAACCGGCTTCGGCAATGTGCCTGATAAGACATACAAGAACCATATGGCTTCACAGCTGTTGTATGACGCAATCAAGCCCATGAAAACTGTCGGTGTTATTAGTGAAGACAGGGCTCGTAAGGTTATCGAAATAGCAGAACCAGTTGGTTTGCTTATGGGGATTACACCTTCAACAAACCCTACCTCCACAACAATCTATAAAGCAATGGTTGCTATTAAAGCACGTAACGCCATTGTTTTTGCACCGCATCCAGCTGCATGCAAATGCACCATGGAAGCAGCACGGCTCATGTGCGAAGCGGCAGTCAGTGCTGGAGCACCACAGGGTATTATCTCCTGTGTCTCCAAGCCTTCAATGCCTGCTACAAAAGAGCTGATGCATTCTAAAGAAATCAAAATGATTATCGCTACGGGTGGTCCCGGTATGGTCAAAGCCGCATACAGCGCAGGTAAACCTGCTCTTGGTGTGGGCGCCGGTAACTCTCCAGCGTACATTGAAAGAACAGCGAATATTCCTCAGGCCGTGAAGAATATTATTGCCAGTAAAACCTTTGATTACGGTACGATCTGCGCGTCAGAACAGTCTGTAATCGTTGAAGAGTGCAATAAAGACGCTGCTGTTGCTGAGTTTAAAAAACAGGGTGCGTACTTTATGTCTGCTGAAGAGACACAAAAAGTATGTTCACTGCTGTTTAAAAATGGCCATGTGATGAATGCACAATTTGTGGGCAGAGCCCCGCAAGTTATCGCTTCAGCCGCAGGGATCACCATTCCGGAAGGAACAAGAGTCTTGATGGGCGAACAGCAAGATGTCGGGGATGGCTTCCCGCTCTCGTTTGAAAAGCTCACCACAGTACTTGCGTTCTACACCGTTAAGGACTGGCACGAAGCATGTAAGTTGAGCATTAAGCTGCTTCAGAATGGTATCGGGCACACAATGAGCCTGCATACTGAAGACGAAAATATCGTAAAAGAATTCAGTGTAAAGCCTTCATCCAGAATTCTGGTGAATACAGGCGGCACGCACGGCGGTACCGGCGTGAGCACTGGTCTTACCCCTTCCTTCACTCTCGGGTGCGGAACATGGGGTGGCAGCTCAATCTCTGAAAACGTAACACCACTGCACCTTATTAACATTAAGAGCGTGGCGTACGGTTTACATGATTGCAGCACAATTGCTGAAAATGATCCTACGTTCAACTATCCTGAACTCGCGGAATATACCGCGAAGAAGCCTGTTGTAGACACCATGTTTCCTAAGGGTGGATGCTCTGACACTGGCAGCACAATAGAACACGATCACCTTATAGATTTGGTTACGTCGCTGGTTAACGCTCTTCACAAGGGAGCGTAAATGAGTAGCTACGATGCGGTGCTAAAACTTCTCCTCAAAACTGTTGAAGCAGCAATTGATGAGTCGGAAGCGCACCAAGAGGGCATAGCAGTCGGAATCTCCAATCGCCATGTACATCTTTCACAGGAAGATTTGGATGTGCTGTTTGGGAAAGGGTACCAACTGACAAGGCTAAAAGACCTCTCCCAACCCGGGCAGTTTGGATGCAAGGAAATTGTAACCATATGCGGCCCAAAGGGTGCAATTGAGAAGGTTCGAGTGCTTGGACCAGTACGCAGTAAAACCCAGGTTGAAATTCTTGCGGGAGATTCCTTTAAATTAGGGGTCAAGGCACCTGCAAGGTTATCCGGAGATCTACAAGGAACTCCGGGGATTACAATTATAGGTCCGAAAGGATCTGTCCAGACAAAAGAGGGGCTGATTGTTGCTCAACGTCATATCCATATGCATTCAAACGATGCAACGGAGCATGGCGTGCGGGATGGGCAAATAGTCGGCATTGAGCTTGACGGGGTACGAGGCGGTATTTTTCATAACGTAGCAATTAGAGTCAGCAATGAGTCCGCTTTGGAATTTCATGTTGATATCGAAGAAGCAAACGCAATGAACCTTACCTCTTCATCCGTTGTTGATATCGCAATTTAATATCGGAACAGGAGAACATATGTCTAAACATGACGCGTTAGGAATGATCGAAACGAAAGGTCTCGTCGGTGCAATTGAAGCTACTGATGCGATGGTTAAAGCTGCCAACGTGACCCTGCTGGGTAAAGAACACATTGGTAGCGGGCTTGTTACCGTTATGGTGCGTGGTGATGTTGGGGCTGTAAAGGCTGCAACTGATGCTGGTGCAGCCGCTGCACAACGTGTGGGGGAAGTAGTTTCCGTACACGTAATTCCGCGTCCGCATGGTGATGTTGAAACCATTCTTCCAATACGGAAGGATTCCAAATAATATATTTTGCAAAACGTGCAAATGAATCTGTTTTCTTTGCACGTTTTGCTAATTCCACATTCCGTAACCATTCCGGCAGGTGGTGTTAGCGTTCGGCTTACGCTGAATATCAGTTGTAAAAGTGTGCATACCTCGTTAGAGGACTTTACATGACTGATGTGTAGTTTGAACGTTCTGTATACCTGAGAAAAGGCGTCTGTAGGTTTACAAGCTTCACCTTTCACGATGGTTTCGACTGGCTGATGCAACACGCTAAGAGCGCAGTGATGTGGAGAGAGAAAAGAGGGGCGTGTTGTCTATTCTGGACAACCGATATTAAGAAACTTAAATAAAAAAGGTTCTTATCTATGAGTGAAGTAGTTTTACAGAGCAGAGAAGCCGTTGTCGCGAAACGAAAGCTTGATGCTAGTTTCCGCACTAAAGGTATTGTCATTGCGTTGTTATCAGCTGTTTTCTATGGCCTTTACACCGGTTTCCTTACCCTTGGTATGGCTAAAGGTGTATGGGGCGATTGGTATGGCGCAAACACCGCTGGATTGTCCGCATTTGTTGTAACATATTTTCTTGGTGCTGTTGGCTCCGCTATTAACGATAGCTTCAGCGCAATCTGGGCTCTCTTTTTTGCAACAACCCGTGGCCGTATTGGCGACTTCTTTAGATGTCTTAACACTAAACCAGGCCGTGTAATGGTTCTGGCTGCGTTAATCGGTGGCCCGATTGCTACCACCGCTTACGTTGTAGGCCTCCAGCTTGCTGGTTCTATTGTTGTTCCAATTAGTGCTCTTTGTCCTGCTATCGGCGCAATTCTGGGCCGTGTTCTGTTCAAGCAGGAACTTAATGCACGCATGATGCTCGGCATCGGTATCTGCTTCCTTGCAAGTTTTATGATTGCAAGCACCAGTCTTGGTGGCGAAGCACCTGATGGCCAGTTCCTCGGTATTTGTATCGCATTTATCGCTGCTCTTGGTTGGGGCTTTGAAGGTTGTGTTTGTGGTTACGGTACATCCATGATTGATTCTGAAATTGCTATTACCATCCGCCAGACAACCTCTGCATTGTCCACCCTGTTTATTTTCATTCCAGCTATGGCATTTATGTCCGGTAGCTTGGATTCTTTAGGTCTTGTAATTGAAGCATTCACAAACAGTGGTTCCATTCACTGGTTCGTGATTAGTGGCCTTTGCGCATACTTGACCTTCATGTTCTGGTACCGTGGTAACGGCATGTGTGGTGCTGCGCTCGGTATGTCATGTAACGGCACATTCTCTTTCTGGGGACCATTTGGTTGCTGGATTATCCTCGGTGTAATCTTCGGTATCGATGGCTGGTCCATGGCACCTATCGCTTGGGCAGCTGCTGTTCTGATGATCGTGGGTATCTTTACTGTTGCAATGAACCCGCTCGATTTGTTCAAACAGAAAGAAGAGGTATAATATGAAGCCACTTAACTATGCAATGTTGAAGTACTTTACTACTGTTGAAGATGCATGTGTTGATGATGTGATGGATGCACTTAAAGGTGTATACGGTCACTTTAAGGCATTTGACCGCGACTCTATGGTTTCTGCCATTATGACAGCAGAAGCAAACGGTCTGTTAGCTGAAACTCGTTTTGAAATGGGTTCAGGTAACGAATTGAAGGTGTACTATTGTGCTCCTGAAGATGGTGCAGCAACAATTAACTACTACATTAGTGATTAGTTTGTTGTTGATTCACCAATAACGATTCGAAGTAATTGGTGTATTTGTCCTCCTGATGAAGGTTTAAAAACCTCATCAGGGGGATTTTTTTTTATATGCACTTAGGGTAGAGGATAAGTATCATGTGATGCAGAAGTGTGTATAAGAGCGTGTTGCATGTGTTTCTTGAAGTTTTCTGGTAATTGTATAAGTATAACAAACTATTATCAGAAAGTAGAAAGTTGTTTGAATGTTTTTTACCGCAGACTGAAACAAAGAGGTATTCAACTACACCGGATGTAGGGATGAATTGTTTTGTAAAATGCATGTGATCTGTGCTCCCCCGATATTTTTGCACGTGTTACTTTTTTACATTTTGCATGCCCGATAGTCTGCTATGACAGTTTTGTTCAACGTTTTTGTTGTACTATAATACGTGGAACGTAACTTAGTCATATACTCTGTTTTACTTGCGCTGTGTTCAAGCGGGAGGATGGTTGTGAAATCCAAGAGTAGTTATTCAATCGGAGAAGTTAGTAAAATATGCGGCTTATCCAAAAAAGCTCTTCGCCATTATGATAAAGTAGGCATTATTACGCCTGATAGATCGTGCGGCAATAATTATAGATATTATTCCCGATCTTCGCTGTTGGCTGTGCCGGTTATCAAATATTATAAGCAGATGGGCTTTAAACTCTCTGAGATGAAAGATGTAATGGAGAGCGGAGACTATCGTACTCTCAGGGCATCTTTTAAGTCGAAACTTGACGAATTATGTCAGGTTAAAGAAGAAGTGGATCGAAATTTCACTTCAGTTAAAGACTGGTATGAGCTTGTGGTGGAAGCGGAATCTGTACTGCATTACAAAGTACAGGACATATCAGTAAAGTTTGTTGAAGAGGATACGTTCTGTTTTCTTGATCAGGAATTTGCATATGATTACAGAGACTCAATCATTAATATTGAGTTCACGAATTTTATCGAATCAATTGATAACGAGATAACAGGGCCTGTAATTATAAAATTCCCTGATTACAAAGACAAAATGGATGGTAACTGCGTTAACATCTCTGTTTTGCAACGTGCTCTTAAGACGTGCAAAAAGGAAATAGAGACGCATTTTGGTGGATGCATGATGGTGTCAGCCTATCATATAGGTTCGCACGAAAATATTAACGATACGTATGAGCGAGTAACTCGTTGGGCAAGTGAACATAATTACACGCTTGGGCCTGAAGTTTATGAGCGATACGTTGTGGATTACTGGAGCACTCAGGATAGCAATAAGTTTGTCACTGAGATTCTCATAAATATTTCTGACCCAAAATAGGGTTTGAGATGCAGTCAAAAACCACTTGCTTGACGAAATTTGTTATGCAGAGCTGACGTACAACTTTTTTGGGCAAAAGTTGGCGATAACAGTTTTGCGAATTTTGTCATTTTCGGCAAAAAAGGTACGGCTATTGAATGGCAAAGAGAATAAAACGTTTTTTTTATTACCGTACGTATTGATTGCAGACCTTTTCGAATAAAAAAAAGCTTTTACTAAAAATAGTAAGAGCTTTTTTCTATGTATATACCAATAAATCTACATATTTTGGGTAGAAAATAATCTATTGACAGATTTGTGATGCGTCTTCTAAGAGGCATACTTTAGGTGTATAGCGTTCTTAAATTTTTTGGAAGGATTGAGTCAAATGATGGATATCATAAAAAAAATTGCTTCAGGCAGTTTAGTACTGCAGATCGTGTTGGGCATTTGTGCCGGTGTTCTCGTAGCAATGTTTGCTCCGGATGCTGCTAAATCTGTAAACGTCTTGGGTCAGCTTTTTGTTAAAGCACTCAAGGCTGTGGCACCAATACTCGTTTTTGTTATTGTTGCTTCATCTATCGCGAATCAGAAGAAAGGCGCGCATACAAACATGCGTTCTATTATCAGTCTTTACCTTATCGGCACATTCATGGCTGCATTAGTTGCGGTTGTAATGAGCTTTGTTGCCCCTACCACTCTTACTCTTGTTGCTACTACTACCAGTGCAACTCCTCCAAGTGGTATTGGTGAAGTTCTTAACACACTGCTCTTCAAAATTGTTGATAACCCAATCAATGCACTTGCTTCCGGTAACTTTATCGGTATTCTTGCATGGGCTCTCGCACTTGGCTTCTTCTTCCAGCATGCTGGTGAAGCAACTAAGACAGTGCTTTCAGATCTTTCTAACGGTGTATCCAGGATTGTAAAGCTTGTAATCCGCTTTGCACCTCTCGGTATCTTCGGCCTTGTTGCTAACACTGTTGCTGAAACCGGTTTTGAAGCGCTTGCTGGCTACACTCACCTGATCATGGTTCTGCTTATCTCCATGGGTATTATTGCTCTGGTTGTGAACCCGGTTATCGTATGGTTCAAAACTAAACAGAATCCGTACCCACTCGTATTTACCTGCTTGAAGGGTAGCGGCATTACCGCATTCTTCACCCGTAGCTCCGCTGCAAACATTCCTGTAAACATGGAACTCTGTAAGCGTCTTGACCTTCATGAAGACACCTACTCTGTATCCATTCCTCTTGGCGCTACTGTAAACATGGGCGGTGCTGCTATTACTATTACTGTAATGACACTGGCTGCTGTTCACACTCTTGGCATTCAGGTTGACTTAGCTACTGCTCTCTTGCTGAGTCTGATTGCTTCTATTTCTGCATGTGGTGCTTCCGGTGTAGCTGGCGGCTCCCTGCTTCTTATTCCTCTCGCATGTAGCCTGTTCGGTGTACCGAACGATATCTCCATGCAGGTTGTAGCTGCTGGCTTTATCATCGGCGTAATTCAGGACTCCGCAGAAACTGCACTTAACAGCTCTACAGACGTTCTGTTTACCGCTGCTGCAGATATTGCTGCCTCCCCTGAAAAAACAGTTGAAGCAAGCACCGCAGCTGCTGCGTAACTCTTTGTCTTCAAACAAGCCGCAAGCATAATGCTTGATGGTATTTTGAACAATTGAGTGTCTTGACAATAGCTTGTACAAGGGCCACGTATTATTACGTGGCCCTTTTTTTTTGAATTTTGATCGAAATTGTATCGTTTTGTACGACATAAGTTGTAAGTGTTCTGATCTAATAGTCTGAGGTTATACTTTGTGATTACCTCTTTTATACGATGGAACCTGTGCAGCGGTTTGGATACAGTCACGCAATGTAATTCAACCGGAGTCTGGTTTGTGCCTGCAGTTTTATTTTAATTACACAGCGAGTTAGTACTGTGCGCAATGAAAAGGCATACGTCGCCACGCGGACAGATCCAAGACTCCATTTAGAGGATTTCTCCATGGAATTTAAAGATATTCTTGTTGTGACAGCTCATCTGCGAGCTAAACAGGGAAAAGAAACTGAGTTACGAGTAGCACTTGAACAACTCGTTCAGGATTGTGATCATCACGTTGGGCTTTTGTTGTACAGCGTACATCAGGACGCATCTGACCCGGCTTCATTCCTTTTCTATGAGCATTACCTTTCTGAAAAAGCATTCAAAGATCATCTTGCCAGCGAAGAACTTAAAAAAGCACAAGTTATTTTCAATGAACTCGTGGATGGTGAGGCCCAAATTGAAACTTGGCATATGGCAGCCAGGATTGGGGAAATCTGCCAGTAATTAGCAAAGAATCCGTACAATGTGTGCCTAATAAAAAGAGCTCCTGCAGTCGTAACTGCGGGAGCTCTTTTTATGTGGAATCTGTTGTGTGTAGCGGATTATAGTTTAAGCGCTTTTCCGTCTCGCCAGGCATGCCCGATACAACGTCCTACTTCCCAGAAGCGACTGTCCGGCATGGTTAAAACAAAAGGTTTAATTTTCGAGATGTCAGGAACGCCTTCGGTCATAAATCGTTCTTCACACCATGTGCCGATAATTTCACCAATGAAAAATGTGTTGGTCGGCATTTCGACCGTCTTATGGAGTTTGCACTCTAGAGACAGCGGGCATTCATTTATAAGAGGGGCGGATTGAAGTTTACCGTAGAAATGCCCGAAGAGATCTGATTTATCAGTCTTCCTTGCGGAAACCAGACCTACGTAATCTGTAACTTTGACCATCTCAGTGGAAGGAAAATTAATACTGAACTCACCGGTCTCCATGATAGCTTCGTGCGAGGCATGCCCATTGTTGACGGCAATGCCGATCAACGGCGGGGAAAAGTTTACTCGCGTAACCCAAGCAAGCGCCATGTAGTTTGGACAGCCTTCATGCTGAGTTCCTAAAATGGCCATAGGCATAGGAAGGGCAAAACCTTGTGACCCGATATTAATTTTTTCCACCTGTATTCTCCTGCTGAATGATTCACTGGAAGCAGGGTAAGAATGCTTCCAGATGAAATAACAGTATGTGATAAACACCAGTTACTCATCAGAAGGAAGTTTGAAAGAGGTCTAAAAATAGGCGGAACTAAAGTCAGAGTATGATGTACGATAAATGTTGTACTTCCCTGAATGTCCTTGCTGCATAATTTTGTCTATGAAAGGGAGGCTAGTCCTTCTCGTAAAGCATAGAGAGTGGCCTGCACACGGTTAGCAAGATGCAGTTTTGAGAGGATATTGGTCATATGAGTGCGCACGGTTGCTTCACTGACAAACACTTCTGCCGCAATGCTTTTGTTGCTCATTCCCTGTGCCACAAGACGTAGGATATCAACTTCACGCGGCGTAAGAGGGTCAGGAGTCGGTTTTTCTGCTGCATCCGGTAGCGAGAGTTCCGCTAGCAGTTTACGCGCGATATCCGGAGCCAGAGACGGTTCTCCGCTATGTACCTTACGGATAGCATTGAGGAGGTCTTCCGGTGCAGAATCTTTTAGCAGGTATCCCATCGCGCCGGACTTGATGGCAGGGAAGACTTTGTCGTCTGTAGCAAAGCTGGTGAGCACAATAATTTTACCGGATAATTTGCGGTCGCGAATTTCCTGAATGGCCTGAATGCCGTCCATGACAGGCATAACCATATCCATGAGGATCACATCCGGTGCAAGCTCTGCCACGCGTTCGACAGCTTCCTGTCCGTTGGCGGCTTCTCCGGCAATTGCTATATCATCATAGCCTGAAAGAAATCCCTTCAGTCCAATGCGTACAATATCGTGGTCGTCTACAATGAGAACTCGAATTGGTGCAGCCATGCTCAATGCTCCTAGCGGGTTACAGGAACAACAACACAAATAGTTGTTCCGTCATTTTCTGTGCTGTCGATTGACAGCGTTGCGTGCAACTTATTGGCGCGTTCGCGTATGTTACGCAGCCCCATGCCGCCCGTAGGTAGCTGTTCTATTGCAAAGCCTTTTCCGTCGTCCTTGATGGACATGGAAACGAGTTCCGGTTCGTATGTAATGGTAACAGAAACATTATTTGCATGTGAATGTTTTGTTGCGTTGCTGAGTGCTTCAATAGCAATGCGGAACATTTCCTCTTCGGTTGAATGCGCAAGCCTGCGCTCTTCTCCGTTCACAAACATTTTGGCGTTAAGGCCGGAGCGAATTTCAACAGAGTTCATTCGAGCCTGAATAGCACCGACCAGACCTTCATTTTCCAATTCAGGAGGATGAAGATCGAAGATGAGCGAACGCATATCTCGCATCGCTTGTTGCGCCATTCCGCGTAGGGCGTGCAATTGTTCCGTGGCTACCTTTTCTTTTCCCAGAGCCATGGAACGGCTTGCTGCATCCGCGCAAAGGGTAACAGCATATAGTGCCTGTGTTACGGAGTCGTGCAGCTCACGTCCAAGTCGCTGGCGTTCTTCTGCAACTACGAGCTTATCGCTTTGCTCCGCCAAAGTAACATTTCGCAGAGCCAACGTTGCCTGACCGGCAAAGAGTTCCATTATGTTCTTGTCGATGAAGTCAAATCCGTTTTCTTTATTAGAAATAAGTAGTAAACCTATTGGGTTACCACACTCGATGAGTGGTACAACAAGCATGGCTTGTACCAGATTGCTTCGTTGATCTTCAGGAATTTCTTTTTGTGCATCTTTAATGATGACAGCTTTTCTCTGCTGGAGAATTTGTCCGTACTTGGTGGTTGCTATGGGAAAAGTAGAAATAGGCGGTTGAGGGGTGCCTGTGCCGCATGAATGATGAAGGTAGTCCCCTTCTTTAAGAAGGATTGAACTGCCCGTGCCTTGCACGATGCTTCTCGCTTCATCACAAATGACAGTATGAACGTCATGAATTTTTGTTTCAGGATGTTGTAGAAGTAAGTTGGCGACACGGCGGAGGCTTTCACTTTCTTTCAGCTGACGTTCTTTTTCCTTAACGCTGGCAGCAAGTTCCACGGTTGCGGAAACAGTATGCAGGATCCCTTCAATAAGCTCTTTTTGTTTAGGAGCGATCACGTAGTCCGGCGTAGCAGAACCAACCATGGCGATACCGTGCAGGCAGTTTGTACTACTATAGATTGGAAACATTGCCATACTTTCAGAGTTGATTTGCTTTGGAATATCTTGTGCAACAGCAAAGCCTTCGGAATTAAGCGAACAGAGACCAAATGTTTTCCCGCCAATGGCTGTGATCGTGCTTCCTTTTGTGCAGAGTCTGACACCATCGAAACAGCGCTGATAGCCTTCAGATTCATGCCCCCAGCTCGCCAGCGGGGAGAGTCCTTTTGTACCGCCGGTGCGGAGGAAAATAATGCAGAATCCCTGAGAAAGGGTCTCGCTGATGACGCGCGCCAGATGGTCAAGCGCCGCCTGCGAATCTGTGAAATTTGTGATGGATCGTGTTGCTTCGAGCAATAGCTTTGTGCGTTCGTGTTCTGCATTGCGCTGTTGGGTGAGCAACTCGGAGTATTTTTCACCGGTAATTTTATTGATGTCGATATAGAGCAGTTCAACAGCAGTGAGGATGGCATCACGCTCTTCACCGGATGGAAGCTCGCGCATAATTGCTGTCGACAGACATAATTTCCCGAGCATAACGCTTTCGAGCACATCGGAAAGTTGAATGCCGCGTTTAACTTTTTCTAAGGCAGCAGATGAAAAGAATCTAGCAAGCGGAGCCAGCGTGCTGTCGTGCATACAGTCGCAAATAAGTTCTATGAAATGAGAAATATGAGCTGCTAGCTCAGTACAACTTTCATTTTTATGCCATTGAGGCTGCCGTTCCAAAAACATTTCAGCAAGCTGCATAGCTGCCGATTGCTTTTGCGCGCGTATCGCAGCAGCAGCTTTTTGTAGTAGTATCTTATTGTCCATCATGCTGTCCGGTTTATGTGTCCTGTCTTTAAAAAAGAGGATACAGCGTATCATTCTATTTCTAGATGTATATTGCTTTTTCCGTAGAGCAGCATCAGACAAAATGCTTAGTTTGGCAAAGAGAAACACCACAGCCCGCATTTGCCCATTTGGAGAGCTGAGAGTTACGTTGGATTTCGGGCTATGACAAACATGCCGCTGAATATGATGCATATGCCCATTACTGTTTGAAAAGAGCAAGGTTCACCGAGTAGAAGTATTCCGAAAAGTGCCGCAACGAGCGGTTCTGCAAGCCCGAGTGTAAGACCGGAAGAAAGAGGCAATGTGGCTAGGCCTGTTGCAAAAAAGCTATACGCCATTGCTGTTCCGATGACACCGATCAGCACAATGGAAATGAACCCGCGCATGGAAAACATCCAAGAGATGTCATAAAAAAACAGAATAGGACTCATGGCGATTCCACCGAAGGTAAAGAGAACAGCAATCATTTCCTGCGGAGAACGGTCTGCCAAAATAGTCTGACTGTTGGCCGCGTATAGAGCGTATCCCGCCCCTGCACCAAGAGCCATAAGTACACCTGTCATGTCAATAGTTGCCTTATCATCTATTGAAAGAGTAACTAATCCGCAAAGGGCAAGAGCAGTCGCAGTGAACCATGATCGTGATGGTACAGAGCCACGAAGCAAGTACTCTATAATCCCTCCAGCCATAGGACCGAACCCGATAGCAATGACTGTTCCTACTGCAACACCTGTTCGCACAAGACTTTGAAAAAAAAGAATTTGAAAAACGATAATACCTACCGCCGCAGTTAACGTAGCCTTTTTGGGCCATGGGACATGATGGGTGAATCCTGAGCGACAACGCACCCACAGCAGCATGACAAGTCCGCCGACAACAAGACGCATGGTTCCGACTGCAAGAGGCTGACAACCTTCTGGAGCAAAAGCCTGTATGGTTCCTGTTGTTCCAAAACAAACGGCACCAAGCAGGGTGTATAAGACTCCGACAGAGAGCTGTCGAGGCATGGGAATTGAACGCAGCATGATTTCTCCTTTTACGATGCAAATGAAGTCAATCCGAGAGGGAGAGCAACGATAAGATTGTTTATGATATGCTAGTATATCAGTTGTGATCCATTAGTAATGTACTAGTATATCAGTTTGAATAGATGATTTTGGAAATGTAACCATCTAATATACAAGCAAATCAAAAAACTGAATTCGATTTGCCATAACTGGAATACTAGAATATCTTCTTCACAATTACCAAACGGAAAATTAAAATGCAACCTGCTTTTGTCTTTTATGGCTACAGAGTTAACTGGCAAAAGATGAGTATAAATGGAGAGGATTGGGTATGATGTATGCTGACTCTGGCGGTTTGTTACGAAACGCTGTGTATGAAAAACTTCTTGAAGATATGAAAAGCGGCAAGCTGGAACCCGGTCGTCTCATCAGCATAAAAAAAACTTGCAGATGAGCTTGGAACCAGTAAAACGCCATTGCGGGAAGCTCTGTTGCAGATGCAGGTTGAGGGCTTTGTAACCATATTGCCGCAACGTGGTGTGGTGGTTAATGCTCTGACGCATGAAGATAAGAAATACATTTTTGAAGTGTGCGGCGGATTGGAATATCAAGCTGTGATTTCAACGTTTCCACTTTTGACAGAAGAGCATATTCTGGAAATGGAAATGTATAATTCCAGAATTATGATGTCATCGAAGGGTTCACGCTATGAGGACTGCAATGCAATCAACTCGAATTTTCATAATGCGTATCTTAAAGCATGTCCCAACCCCTATCTTGTGTACTTGTTGCATATGAACCGTGAGCGTCTTTTTGTTTTTACAGAACGCGACTGGGGCGAAAAATTCAGAGAAGCGAACTACAATGAACATAATGTGATCATTGATCTTGTACGCGCCGGTGATGCTCAAAAAATGGCGGAATACATTCGGGATATACACTGGGCGTATACGTGGGAATAGCGTTTTAAAAAAAGATAGATACAAAGCTTCTGTGAATACTCACAGGAGCTTTTTTTATGTCCAATGTGGCAATCTACAAAATTGATTCTTGTGCATTGCGTGGGAATTAGTGTTGAAGATTATTAATCAACAGCGAAATTCAGACGATATGAGGAGTAAGAACCTACAGTAAATACGAGGATCAAATGCAAGGTACCGGATTAGCAGCGCGCTCTCAAAAATCGTTTGCCGATGTAATGGCAGAACAACTGGCAGAACAGCAAAATATGTTCGTAGATGGAAATGATGCGCTTGACCGACAGGCCACTCTTTCATTTTCATATACGACTGTCAGAGATTCTGAGCTGAGAGAAGAAACGACTACGTCTGGTACTGATCTGTTTGATGAAAAAGATTATGTGATGTCTAATGGAATACAGGCTGTGATGAAACGGCACAGAGCGTACCAGCAAATGTATGGTAGCAAACCAGTTTCAAGCATTGCTTCTTCTCACTATTCTTCTGCCGCTTCGGCAAGCGTATTACCAAACGACCATAATCAAGTTGTAACAACATCTCGTGCCACTGGTTCAGTTTCTGTTCAAGCCTCAATACAACAATCTGCGGTTAGGTCAGTTATCTAAAGGCTGTCTCTAACCAGATTGAAGAAAAGAAAAAATCGTAAAGAAAAAATACAAAAAAAAGCTCATCCTTGCTGCAAGATGAGCTTTTTTTTTGTTTGGAACGTTATGGAGGTTTCAGCCTGTTAATATGTTTGGAACTATGATGTGTTCCTCTAACTGTTCTGCACATTACTGTGCTGCAGGGTAGAACGGCCAGAAGAATGGAACAACTGCGACGATAATAACAAAACTGATGACCTGTAGTGGCCAGCCAGCTTTTATATACTGACTAAAGGTGTATTTACCCGGACCAAGTACGATGGTGTTAGGTGGGGTAGCAACCGGTGTAAGGAAACAGGCAGATGCAGACATAGCGATGCCCATAACCAGTGGCAGTGGAGAAAGACCACTGTTAACTGCGATAGGAATAGCAAGCGGAGCCATAAGAGCTGCCGTTGCCGTGTTTGACATAAAGTTTGTGACCAGTGCCGTAACAGCGCAGACCGCTGCTAGAAGTGCGTAAGGACTGGTTACATATTGAACCATTGTGTCAGCGATGAGCTGAGCAGCACCGGAAGATTTCATTGCGGTGGACATGGACAACATACCTGCGAACAGGAAGATGGTTGTCCAGTCAACAGCTTTGTAAGCTTCTTCCATGGTGATACAGCCGGTAATGATTACGAGACATGCACCAAGCATAGCTGCGGTAACCAGAGGCATAATTTTTGTTGCCATAGCAACAACTACGAAGAAGAAGATAATAAGGGACCACCACATTTTGTGTGGGCGGGACGGTTTAATAATTTCTGCCTGTTCACATTCGCTTGTGTTGTCAGGAAGGAATTTGTGTCCGATGAAGACATAGTATAAGATACCTACAACAAACAAGATGCCGCCAATTTTAGCGAATTCGAAGAAACCGAATGGCTCGATTCCGGCAGGTCCCATTTTTTCTAGTACGGAGTTAACCAGACCGTTAGGTGGAGTACCAACCAGAGTCATGGTACCGCCGAGAGACGCAGCGAACGCAACCGGCATAAGAATTTTACTTGAGCTGATGTTTGCAGAAGCACACATCCCCATGATCATTGGAATGGCAACAACGATTGTACCTGTGTTGGAAAGAAACGCAGAGAGTACACCAACAGAGCACATTGCTAATACGAGCAGGCGAGTTTCGCTGCCCTTGGATAGTTTTACTGTCGCTTGACCTATTTTATCTGCGAAACCGGTAATAAAGGTAGATTCACCGACAATAAACATTGCCATGAAGATAACAACCCATTTGTTACCAAAGTTAGCAAAGGCAGCGGTTGCAGGGATAACATTGAACATGCTCAATGAAACAGGAACAAGCATTGCTGTTACAGGGAGCGGGATGATGTTAGAGAAGAAAAGCACAGCAGAAACACACAGAATGCCAAGTGTGATGTAAGCATCCATAGACGCTTCTGCAGGAGCAGCTGCAGCGAACGCAAGGGAACTACCTACAAGTAGGACAGCTCCGACGATAGAGAGAAAAAAAGCAAACTTTTTCATGTCGTATCCTCTGTTAAGGGGGAACGATGTCGCGCGAATCGTATGAACACATTTCGCGCTTTCAGGAACCGCCTGCAGTTGCCGCTGCAGGCGGTTTTCTGTGGCATTGATTATTTATAGTAACTTTCTACGAATGGGGCGATACGAGCATGTGAAGCGGAGATACGTTGCTTGAGATCTTTTCTGTACGCTTCCATGTCTTTG
The DNA here is from genome assembly GCF_009914765.1 of Halodesulfovibrio sp. MK-HDV. NCBI lineage: Bacteria > Pseudomonadati > Thermodesulfobacteriota > Desulfovibrionia > Desulfovibrionales > Desulfovibrionaceae > Halodesulfovibrio > Halodesulfovibrio sp. MK-HDV. The sequence continues at coordinate 228,555 of NZ_WYDS01000003.1, forward strand.
ATAGGCATTGTAGCAACGCCGGTATCCATAGCTGCTTGAGCAACAGCTGGGACTTCCCATTCAAGGACTCGTGGGTCGAGTGGCTTAGGAATAATGTAATCAATACCGAAGGTAAGAGACTTAACGCCGTAAGCATCACAAATTTCGCTAGGAACTGGCTCTTTTGCCAGATCAGCAAGTGACTGTGCTGCTGCGACTTTCATTTCTTCGTTAATGATAGTTGCACCTACATCAAGTGCGCCGCGGAAGATGTAAGGGAAGCCCGAAACGTTGTTAATCTGGTTAGGGTAGTCAGAACGACCGGTACCCATAATGCAGTTAGGGCTGGCTTCTTTAGCATCATCGTAGGTGATTTCCGGATCAGGGTTAGCCATTGCAAAGATAACAGGATCTTTAGCCATGGAACGAACCATATCTTTAGTAAGCAGACCTTTCTTGGAAAGACCAAGGAAGCAGTCTGTACCTTTAATAACTTCTTCAAGTGAACCGTAATCTTTGTCCTGAGCAAATTCTGCTTTGAACGGATTAAGATCAGTACGGCCTTTATGGATAAGCCCACGGGAATCGAACATGAAGATGTTTTTAGGGTCAATACCCATCTGTACGTAGAACTTGGTGCAAGCAATACCTGCTGCGCCAGCGCCCACAACAACAACTTTCAAGTCTTCGAGTTTGCGGTTGGTGATTTCACATGCGTTGATGAGACCTGCACCGGAGATAACAGCTGTCCCGTGCTGATCATCATGGAATACAGGGATATTCATCATTTTTTTCAATGTTTCTTCAATGTAGAAACATTCAGGTGCCTTGATGTCTTCGAGGTTGATACCACCGAAAGTAGGCTCCATTGCTTTCACAATTTTGATGAGCTCATCAGAGTCAGTCACATCAAGGTTAATATCGAATACATCGATGTCTGCGAAAGTTTTAAAGAGAACGCCTTTACCTTCCATAACTGGCTTACCGGCAAGAGGACCGATGTTGCCAAGACCAAGAACTGCTGTACCGTTGGAAACAACGCCAACGAGGTTGGATTTGCCAGTGTACAGTGCTGCAGCAGATGGGTCTGCGTGGATTGCCATACATGCTTCAGCAACACCCGGTGAATATGCCATGGAAAGGTCTTTCTGTGATGCACAAGGCTTCACAGGGACAACTTCAACTTTACCTCTACGTGGGAGCTTATGATAGTCCAGCGCTTCTTCTTTAGTGAACAATGCCATTATCTTTTCCTTTTTCTGTTGAGTTAAAATTCGAAGTTTGGTTTAGCGTACTGTTCGCCGCCATGGCTGTCGTTCACCACTAGCAGTGGAAAGTTTTCAACAGTCAGTTCTCGAATTGCCTCAGGGCCTAATTCATCAAACGCAATTACTTTAGCTGCTGTAATGCACTGGGAGAGGAGAGCCCCAGCGCCGCCGGTTGCGCCAAAGTAAACACCGGTGTGTTCCTCAAGTGCCTTGCGGACTTCAGGACTACGTTTACCTTTACCAACGCTTGCTTTAACGCCAAGGCTGTGCAAACGCGGTGCATATGTGTCCATGCGGTAGCTGGTGGTGGGACCAGCTGAGCCGATTGGTCTACCTTCTGGAGCTGGACTAGGACCAACGTAATAAATAACAGCGCCTTTCAGTTCAAAAGGAAGCTCTTCGTTGTTGTCCAGCATGTCGCACAGACGCTTATGTGCAGCGTCACGTGCTGTGTATATGGTGCCGGAAAGCTTAACTACGTCGCCAGCACGCAGTTTTGCTACATCTTCATCTTTTAATGGTGATGTCATGTTGTAAGTAGGCATTAGAGTGTAACCTCCTTAATTCTGGAAGAATGACACTGAACGTTTACAGCCAGTGGCAGGCTTGCAATGTGACAAGGATGCATGGCGATTTTTACACCAAGGCATGTTGTCTTGCCGCCAAGACCCATAGGGCCGATGCCAAGCTGGTTGATTTCGTCAAGCAGCTCTTTTTCCATTGCAGCTAATTCAGGATCTGGGTTCTCACCGGAAAGCGGGCGGAAAAGCGCTTCTTTTGCAAGAGAAGGAGCCAGATCGAAAGTGCCGCCAATGCCCACACCAACGATAGTTGGAGGACAAGGGTTCGGGCCTGCTTCTGCCATACGGCGTACAACAAACTCTTTAATGCCTTCCCAGCCCTGAGCCGGTGTAAGCATGGTGCAGCGGGACATGTTTTCAGAGCCGCCGCCTTTAGCCATGTGCTTGATGTTCAGTTTGTCACCTGCAACATGGGTAAAGTGGATAACTGCCGGGCTGTTGTCCGTGGTGTTCTTACGAGTGAGCGGATGACAGGAAGATTTGCGAAGCAAGCCTTTTTCGTACCCGTCGATCATTGCATTATTGATGATCTCGGTAATGTTGCCCTCAATCTGAACTTGGTCACCGATTTCTACATAGAAAACGCCTAAGCCTGTGTCCTGACAGAGCGGAAGTCCTGACACCTTGGCAAGTTCTGCGTTTTCTAAAAGCTGACCGAGGATTTCTTTTGCAGAATCAGAGGTCTCGCTGTTACGTGCAACACGGATGGCGGTTTTTACGTCTTCCGGAAGGTAGCGCGCAGCCTTTAAAACCAGATCAACAACAGCGTCATGAATCTGTTCAGCCTTAATGACTTTCATGGCAGCATCCTTTGTGTTTGAGTTTATCAAGAACACGTTTTGGAAGAATTCCTTTTACGGAATGAATGGCAAGCATGCGACGCATAATGCCAAGCTGGTCCTGAAGCGGGATATGCTTAGGACAAACATCTTCGCAACCGAGTAAACCCATGCAGCCGAATACGCCTTGATCGTTACCGATGACCTGATAGTAGTTTTCTTCATTTCGCTCATCGCGAGGGTCAAGGTAGAAGCGGGCAATGCGGGCGATAGATGTGGCGCCGAGGAAGTCTTCACGCATGCGGGCGGTGCCACATGCTGAAACACAGCAACCACATTCAATACAACGATCAAGCTCAAAAATGTCGCTGGCTAAATCGTTTTCCATACGAACTTCTTCTGCACTTGCATCGAACTTGTCATGGTCGTTATGAACCCATGCTTCGATACGGGAGCCAGCATCACGGAACCAAGTTCCTGTATCAACGGAAAGGTCACCGATGAGTTTGAATACTGGAAGTGGATGCAGAACAATATGATCAGGCAGATCTTTTGTCTGTGTATGACATGCAAGACCCGGTCTGCCGTTGATTACCATGCCGCAGGAACCGCAGATACCGGCACGACAACAGAAGTCGAACTGAACGGTAGGGTCCTGCTCATCACGGATAATATTAAGCGCGATGAACAGTGTCATGGAGTCATATTCATTTACGTAGAATGACTGCATGTGCGGTTCGGAATTTGGATCAAGTGGGTTGTATCTGAATACTTCAATATGTAGACGACGGCTCATACTATAACTCCTTAGCTAGCTTTTTTGGTCTGTTTTGCTTTCTTTTTATCCGCACCTTTGTTCGGCACACGAAGCTTTTCTTCAGGAATGTCAGCAGTAATAATTTGACCGCCGCCATATCCACGCTCGCCTGGAGGGATTTCAAAGTATGGAGAAGCATCTTCATATTTCAGTTCAGGGCGGGTCTCGCCATCTTTCCAGTACGCCAAAGTACGGTTGAGCCATTCTTTGTCGTTACGTGCCGGGAAGTCTTCACGAGTATGCGCGCCGCGGGATTCAGTACGCATGAGAGCGCCGTATGCAGTACACTGAGCAAGTTTGAGCATGCCCGGCATTCTGAGAGCCAATGAGATTTCAGGGTTAAAGCCAATTGCAGTGCCTGTAAGTTTGATATTTTTGGAACGGTCGACCAGTTCCTCAAGCTTATCTACTGCTGCTTGCAGGTCTTTACCGTTACGGAAAATACCAACGTTATCCATCATGGTGCTGTGCATTTCGTCACGCAACTGGATAGCGCTTTCTTGTTTGCTACTGCTCTTGGTCATTTCCATAATGCGTGCTGCCACTTTTGTGTGGGCATCGTTAATGGCAGACTGCTTGAAATCAACAGTGTGACCCTGCAGGAACTCAACAATTTTCTTACCAACATAGCGGCCAGCAACAACGGTTTCTGCAAGGGAGTTGCCGCCTAAGCGGTTAAATCCGTGCATATCCCAACATGCTGCTTCACCAGCGGAGAATAGACCGTTAAGGCCGTAGGCTGCGCCGTCTCTGTTGGTACGGATACCACCCATAGAATAATGCTGAGTAGGGCGGACTGGGATGAGGTCGTGGATCGGGTTAACACCGAGGAAGTTAGTACAGATGTCGTATACTTCACGGAGCTTAGTGGTAATGTGTTTCTCACCGAGATGGCGGATATCAAGCCAGAGATGATCGCCATATGGAGATTTAACCCCGAGTCCTTTGCGGATGTGTTCCTGCATACGGCGGGATACAACGTCACGGGAAGCAAGTTCTGCTTTTTCCGGTTCGTAATCCGGCATAAAGCGATATTCGTTTACGTCCAGCAGGGTACCACCATCACCGCGGCAACCTTCTGTTACGAGAATGTCGGTAGGTACTGTACCAGTTGGGTGGAACTGGATAGCTTCCATGTTACCCATTGGTACGAGTCCGGTATCAAGTGCTGCAATCTGGCCGCCACCGTCACAGATAACTGCGTTGGTAGTAGCTCTGTAGATGCGACCGTAACCACCGGTAGCAATCAATGTTGCTGTAGCAAGATACGCTTTTAATTCACCAGTTTTCAGACAACGAACGATTGCGCCAAGGCAGTTTTCACCATCATGAATAAGTGCTTCAGCCTGAGTACGGTCATGAATACCTACTGCATAGCGTAAACACATAGAATCAAGTGTGTTCAAAACAGAGCGGCCTGTACCGTCAGCGGTGTAACAGGTACGCCATTTTGCGGTGCCACCAAATGCGCGAGCGTGGATGAGGCCGTGCTTATCGAGTTTTTCTTCAGCGTCAAATGGCTTACCACCTTTGTAGTAAGTATGAACGCCTGCTTCTACGCGGTTCCAAGGCACACCCCAGTGAGCAACTTCACGCATTACAATCGGAGCGGTGTCTGCAAAAATTCGTGCAACTTCCTGATCACAACCCCAGTCAGAACCTTTTACGGTATCAGCAAAGTGAATGTCCGGACAGTCGCCGTCACCCATAATTGCGTTACCAAGTGCCGCCTGCATGCCACCCTGAGCAGCAGATGAGTGAGAACGGCGCGGTGGAACGATTGAAAGACAAGTTACATCAAAACCAGCCTTAGCAGCTTCTACAGCAACGCGTTCCCCGGCAAGTCCTGCGCCTATACAGAGTAAATCACTATAAATAATTTGCATGAGATAATCCTGTTAATCTAGTTGGCAGTTAAACCGTAAGGAACAAAAAGCGGATAAGTGTAATCAGACCAATGGAGATAAAACCAATCATCATGTAATTTTCAAGACGCTGGTACCATTTGCGGTTTGCTTTAGTAATGAACCCGTACTTTACGCCAATACGATAGAAGCCGATGCCAACATGAATTTCGGCAAGAGGAAGAAGAACAAGGTAGAATGGAAGCCAAGTTCCACTCTGGATACGTGCAGCACTTTTTACTGCAGTAATAGGAAGATCTGTAAGAACGACCCACATGTGAATGGAGGCCATAACAAGAATAAGAAGAGCTGTTACAACCTGAGCAAGCCAGAGCCAGGTGTCTTTGTGGTGCATCATTACGCTATGTTTTACGAAAGCATTTGATTCCTCTGCACGCCAAGGCATTTTACGAGCAGCGAGAATGAAATGTGTAAAAATAAGCAGGCCGATAAGTGGGCCCCCAACCTGTGCCATGTAGGTGGTTTCAAAGAACCACGCAATGGCATCCATTACTTTGGGGCTTATGAGTACACTTGATACGAGCATTAAGTGCGCCCAAAGGAAAACTATAAGCAAAACTCCTGACAACATTTGCATGACGTCAAGGCGTCCTACTCCGGCTCCGTTTTTTCTTACATGTAGCGTAAGCGTACTAGCATCCATGGTCTCTCCTTAGCAGGTAACTTGTGGTGCAGAGGGATAAAAGAACTGTTGATGATAACTTTCAAACAGTTCTGCTTAGTTCTGCACCGTTAGTGTTGAGCGGTAACCCATTAATTTGGGTCGTTGTTACCTGCTTAAGAGCATGGAGCATGCCAAAAAATATAAAAAGCGCAAATTGAATAAAAACAGACACTTAATATTGTTTGATTAATGAAATATAACAGTAATTTTCTTGTGGGGCAGGAAAACTCTCCTCTTTGATAAGAAAAGAATGTCTCATAAATATAAAATGGCTGTCCTACATATGTAGGACAGCCATTTAATTTTGAGAAAGATAGTGATGAATAAGCCGCGAGGCTACGGAAAAAACATGCTGGTCTCGCTAATAAAAGGTTCTTAAGCCGCCGGAGGCAAACTCCCCCTAAATAAACCAAGTCGACTTATTTAATATGATGTTTTTTGAGCAACGCATATAAGCGGGACTGAGATAACCCTGAAAGCTCGACAGCCTGTTTGATGGAACCTCTAGTAGAGTTGAGTAGCTGTGTTAGATAGCTGTGCTCTGCTTTTTCGATCACTGCATTCCTGTGTTCCTGCATGGTAGGAAGTCCTTCATCGCTGGCTTCATAGGAGAAGTTTGAAGGCAATCCTTCTTTAGGAGATTCGTGCGGGGTTATTCTGCTTTTAGCAAGACGAGCACGAAGAGCAGGCGGTAGATGCTTGATGAAAATACGTGATTCATTGCGGGATGTTGAGACCATAAACTCAACGGCATTGACCAGTTCTCGAATGTTTCCTGGCCAATCGTAATCTTCCAGTGTGGTGAGAACGCTTGGGTTGAATGCCTTGGAATTGAGTCCATTCCTCTTGAAGAAGAGCGTCATGTAATGGTCGATGAGCAGTGAAATATCTTCGCGTCGTTCGCGTAATGGCGGAAGTGTGATTTTTGCAGAGCAGATACGGAATGCTAAATCTGTTCGAAATGTGTTTTCTTTCTGCATTGTATCGAGATTTCTGTTGGTCGCGGAAATGAGTCGGAAGTTACACGGTACTTCTTTCTTGCTGCCAAGTGGGCGAACTTTTCGCTCTTGAAGAACTCGCAAGAAAACTTTTTGGGTGGCAAGAGGCAGTTCTCCTATTTCATCAAGGAAGAGAGTACCGTTGTTCGCTTGCAGAATAAGGCCTTCTTTATCCTGCAACGCACCTGTAAAGGTGCCTTTTTCGTGCCCGAAAAGAATGGTTTCAATCAAATTCTCGGGCAAGGCTGCACAGTCTACGACGATAAAGGGTCCTTTGCTGCGCGCGCTGTTGTTGTGCAAGGCGCGTGCGAAAAGTTCTTTACCTGTTCCTGTTTCGCCGGAAAGCAGAACGTTCATGTCGCTGGCCGCAAGTTTTCCAATTTGCTCCAGACTGCGTGTGATTGCGCTGCTTTCGCCAATAATGTTTTCCCTGCGGAGTGCCTGAATCTGGCGAACTTTTCGGGATGAAAGTTTGTCGGAACGATATTCCAATGCGTTGGAAAGGGTGTCCATAATCGTGTGGATTGAATCACCCTTTTCTATATAATCCCATGCGCCATTGGAGATAGCCAGTTCCGCAGCATCAGGGTCACCATTACCGGTTATGATAATGAGCTCCGGATGTGCCGGTTGATTCATAATGTCGGTGATAATGTCCATGCCGTTTCCGTCTGGCAGCTGGACATCAAGAAACACAGCATCAAATTCTTTCTGTGTTGCTTTTTGCAGGGCATCATGAATCGTAGCAGCTGAGTCCGCAGCATACCCGAGATGGCGTGCTGCGCGGCAAAGCGCATACGTTACGTCAGGATCATCATCAATTATGAGTATTGCTGGTGTATTCATGAGGTTCCTTATCTGTTGAGCAGGATTCGTCGAGCAAATGGCGCACCGCTTCACACAGGAGCGCGGGCTCGAACGGCTTTGAGAAGAACTTGGTTACACCGAGGTCTTCCCATTCGGATGGAGTTTCAGCGCATAAATCGCTTCCTTCCAATCCACTATATAAAATCGTCGGCATGTTCGGCTTAACTGAATGGATCTCTTTAATGAGTTCTGTACCAGTTAAGTGTGGCATCATCTGGTCTGTTAACAGCAGATCAAAATTTTCGGGGGCAGCGCTGAACGCCGCAAGTGCATCTCTGCTGTTGGTGAAAAGTGATACGTTGTAGCCGTAGTGGGAAAATAGTTTTTCTACAGGGTAGGCCAGATCTTTATCGTCATCCACAAAGAGGATGGACTCTGTTCCGCCCTGAACTTGAATTACGTTGAGCGGCTGTGGTGCTTCTTCTTCAGATTTTCCTGCGTACGGCAGAAGTACTGTGAAGGATGTTCCCACATCCGGTGTGCTTTCAACGCTGATGTGTCCTTTGTTTTGCTTAATAATAGAAGATATTACGGAAAGTCCTAGTCCTGTTCCCCCTACTTTTTTACGGGTTGTATAGAATGGATCAAATATTTGATCGATTAAGTGCTGCGGAATGCCGGTTCCTGTATCGCGAACTGAGAGAGCAACATAATGGTATGGAGAAATCTTCATTTCCTGTGCTTCAGGAAGACTTACTTCACGCACCGATAACTCAATATGCAGACTGCCTTTTGTTCCGTCCATGGCTTGAACAGCGTTAGTGCACAGGTTCATGAGTATTTGTAAATATTGGTCTGGGTCAGCATAAATAAGAGCGGAATTGCATCTGTTGCGAACAGAAACATCAATGGTCGCTGGGATGAATGATTCAAGAAGACGCATGCATTCCTGCAAGACAGTAGCAGGACGCATAAGCTGTACGTGGGTACTGTTGCGTGTGCTGAATGCTTTGATTTTCCGCACCAGTGCTTTACCGCGGTTGGCTGCCTGTAAAATTCGCCGCAAATCTTCATGCGCCGACATACTTTCTTTCATGTCGATGAGCGCAAGCTCACTGCACGATATTATCGCCCCCAGAATGTTGTTGAAATCGTGCGCAATACCGCCTGCAAAAATACCGATGGCTTCCATTTTCTGTGCATGCCGCAGCTCTCGTTCCATTTGTTTCCATGGTTGAACAATGGTGTTGATCATATAGAAACTTGCCGGAACAACTAAAAAGAACAGTACAAAAGTTGTACCCACTGAAACGATTATAATCGCCTTCTGAACGTGACTTTCTAACTTCGTAGCAAGTGCGTTTTGTTCGGCATCAATGGTGTCAATATAGGTTCCCGTGGCAATCCAGAAGTCAGTACCGGGGATCATTTGCGCATATGCGAGCTTTGGGAGTGGAATTTCTTGCCCTGGCTTGGAGAACCAGTAGGTGGTGTATCCGCCGCCTTTTTCGGCGGCTTTTGCAAGATCGGCAATATATTTGTGACCGTTTTGGTCTTCGTGTTCGAGGCGATTGGTGTTGATGAATTCTTCATGGAGTGGGTGGGCAATGTTTATGCCTTGTGTGTTGTACACAAAATAGTACCCGTCTGTGTCGTAGCGCAGGTCTTTAATAGCTTTTTGAATTTGAGCCTGTTGTTCTTCTTTCGGGATGCTTTTGAGTTGATTACTCAACAAATCTGAAATGGTGCGGATGGAGTAGGCAATGCTTCGCTTGTAACCTGTAAGCATGGCTGTTTGGGATTCTACGATCGCGTCTTGCTTCACTTTATTCATGTAATAAATGTATGTGATGCCGATGGTCGCAGAGAAAAAAAACATAAAGACCAGTAATAACGTGACTCTATTTGTAATCGTCGGTTGGTCAGACACTGCACTTACTCCATACGTAATGAAAGAACACGGAGTGACTGTAGGACAAGCTTGAAAAAAGGAAAAGGGGAAGCGGCAACTTTGCAGTTTAGCACTAGTAAAACCCCCATTATTCGCAGGTTTGGGCAATGCTTGTATGCGTAAAGTAAATGTTTGTAGTCTGTTACGTGTTGTTTTGTAAAGCAATTAAGGATGGAGACTTCATCAGTGTTTTTTCTAAATGCGAGGACAACAATAACTTCAGCGCTTGTTTTCTTATTTCAGCCAGTGGGTAGTGATCTTTTGGAATGAACGAGTCGCCGAATATCTCAGTAAAAGATCTAGTGTATTACAAAAGAATACTGAATTTGTAGTTACCAATAAATAGACTGACTGAAGATATTTTGCTTCGGATTTACTCTGTTATGTTTTTCTCATGCAATATTGAATTTTAAAAAAATGATTATTGCTATATTTACAGGTGAATAAACAATGCATTGTGTAAATAAATTCTTTATAAAAATTTTTGAAATAATACTGCATAGAGCTTTATACGTATCAATACATAAAAGAGCTATTTTTTGTATTTAATGTTTCGTTATGCTTTGAATAGCATAAGCTTTTTTTCAAAAGAAAAAATATAGCTAAGTTGAATGAACTTAAAAAAGGCTGTGGTCGTTTTTTTTTGTTTATATCTTATAAATTCAAACAGTTTATGGAAAATATTTTGCAGCTCACTATTATAGTAGTTTTGTGTTTTAACAGTATTCTTCCGAAATTATCTGTTCTTACACATAGCAAAAATTACATGACAGGCTTTCAACGGGGAAAGGCGAAATTCTTTGTAAGGTGACTTTGGGGAAGTTACAGTGGCCTATTTCTTATACATACATTCACCGTATTTTTTGAAGAAAGCAGGGATATGTGTCTGAAGAGCTGCATCTGCTTGTTTGACGTGTTGTAAAGAAAAGAGTTGGGGGAGCGGGATCGATTGCTCAAAGTATTCAGTTGCACCGTGTAATGCTGGGGAATCGTCGGTTTGAAGTGAGCTTTTTGGGTTAGCAGATTTTTCATACAGCGGGGATACGTAAAGACGATGTGCTTGTTGAGGTGACCGGAAGGTCGCTTGTGTCGTTTCTTGGGCAGATGTCTTTACGGCAATGCTAGATGAAAAAGTGATTGCTCTGGATAGGATTCTCAAGGGAAAACGCCAAACCTTGACGTATAGGCTCGTGAATTAAGAATGATGATTGTCAGAAAAATAGTTTGTTTTCTTTTTGCAGTGTTGATTGTCTGCTTTGTGTCCTTTGGACATGTGCGGGTGGGAATCGCTGCAAAAGGGAGAGATATCAGCATGGGATTTAGGGATGCTGATATTCATGTGCTGATTAGGTTCATAAGTGAACTTACGGGAAAAAATTTTATTGTTGATAACCGTGTCTGTGGCAATGTCACAATTTATTCTTCTACAAAAATGGACGCTGCTGAAGCGTACAGAGTTTTTGAATCCGTTTTAAAGGTCAATAAATTTTCCATAGTGCCAAGTGGGCGCACGTATAAAATTTTGCCCATGGCTCTTGCCAAAACGGAGGCTCTTTCTACGCAGGCATCACTATATGCTGACGATGATGATGCACCGGAAAGTAATCAACTTGAGACGCAGGTTGTCAGGCTTAAATATTCGAGCGCCATCGAGCTTTCCAAGGTACTAACAAGGGTGGTGGGATCAAATGGTGTTGTAGTCGCCTACGCACCAGATAACTTACTTATTGTTACCGCGCCGTATTTGCTAAATCTTCAAGTTTCGAAATTGATTAAATCCATCGATAAAGAAAAATTTTCTTCACAGGTTAAAAATTTTCCTCTCCAGTTTGGTGACGCTAAAAGCGTTGCTGTCCGCATTAATGCCATTGTCGAAGTTCAGGTAAAAAAGCAGATAAAGCTTGGTAAAAAGTCTATTTCCATTGTTTTGGCAGATGAGCGAGTCAACGCCGTTGTAGCTCTTGCCGATCCAGAAACAATACTGATTGTGGAGTCGCTAGTTACCACTCTGGATATTAAGACTCCGAAAGGAAAGAGCGGTATTCACACACTGGCTTTGGTAAATGCCAAAGCAGAAGACGTGGCAAAGATTGTGAATACGCTGGTTGAACGACAAGGGAGAACAAACGAACAGAAAGTTCTTTCCCGCGAAGTAAAGGTCGTGGCTGATAGCGCAACCAATAGCCTTTTACTCACCGCCCGACCAGACGATTTTGATATTCTTGTGGGTATAATTAAGGAACTTGATCTGCCCCGCCGGCAGGTATTTATCGAAGCAGCAATCATGGAAGCATCAAGTGATTCCAGTTTTAATTTCGGTGTAAACTGGGCTGGAGCACTGGGCGGTGGTAACACACGCCTGATCGGCAGCGCTAATCATGGTGACGGTTCTATATCAGTACCTAATGAGGGCTCAGCAGGTTTTGTTGGTTTCCCTTCAGGCTCATCGATTGGCGCTGTACTGACGGATGCATTCAGCATTGGTGGCACCCCGTATAGCATTCAATCCATTTTAAGTGTTGTGAAAGGGAACAACGCGTTTACTCTTCTTTCAACGCCACAGTTACTAACTTTGAATAATGAAGAAGCACGGGTTGATATTGTCGATAACATTCCGTTTGTTAAACAGTCTGTGGTCACAACAATTAACAGTGTCAGCACGCAGAGTGTTGATTACAAAGACGTGGGTGTGAAGTTGAAAATTACTCCAAGGATTGGATCGAACGGGACATTGCTTCTTAATGTTAATCAGGAAGTCAGTCGCGTTGTAAATTCGTTGATTGCCTTGGGACAGGGGCAAAGTATTATTGCGCCGACCACCCGTAAGCGAGAGGTGGAAACCATTATTCGTATGGTGGATGGTCAGACTGCTGTTATAGCGGGGTTGTTAGGTAAAGATGATTCCAGCAATAATTCTTCTACGCCTTGGTTGGGGGATATTCCTGTACTCGGCTGGCTTTTTAAACAGAAGAAAAAATCCAGCGCAACAACTCATCTGTATATTTTCATTTCTGCCCGCATCATTAATACAGTGGAAGAAACAGAGCGTTTGACTCTTGAAAAAGAACGGAAATTCCTTTCTTTTCGGATAGGGGAAGGCGGTGATGGTGTTCCAATAATGAGTGAGCCGCGCCTGATGCCGCCTGTGATGATACTGAAATAGGCACTATGGTGAATTTGAACTGGCAGCAAGATGCTCAGCAGGATAACTGCCTTAACTTGCACTGCTTTTTGTTTTAAGCATGATGGCGAGAGATTTTTCTGACTTCGGGCTTTGTTAAGCAAAATGGATAGCTGACGTTTAGGGATGACAACGTGCTTTGTGGATTCATTGAGAACGTATTGGTAAAGTAAAGGCGAGCCCAAAAAGGCTCGCCATATTGTTTTGCATCGGAATACGCCTGCAATATTTGAATTTAGGGAGAAACAAATGATTGCTGAATGAGTATTTGAAAAGTGACGCGGATAACTTACGTACAGTATTGCTAGAGCTGCTCCCTGAGAATAATACTGCCTGTAGCCACCTGTTCATTTTCCGGATCATCAGTATACGTAAAATACAAACTGATGGTGTCGGAAGCAGAGAACGGTTTGACTGTTAGCCGGCAATCGCTTCCGCCAAAGCTTGTAAAATCATGAAATTCAAATTTTATCGGATTTACCGCCAAAGAAGATGCATAACGTTCAATATCAACTTCGTTGTTATAGATGCCATTAGCATCTTTGAATCCTTTGTCCTCTGTAGGATCATGATCGAAACGCAATTTCCAGAGAGATGGGATTTGTGTCATTGGGGAAGCAGGCTGCTGGTCCTTTGGAACCTCAGCAACGTCGTACCATGTTTTCAATTCACAACTGAGTATGAAAGGCTCTAGCACGATATCAGTATCGGCAACGTCCCTATTGTATGTGATATCGGCTAAGGGTTCTTTTGTTATTGAAATGCTCGCGACACGGCCTACTGAACTTGCAGGAACGAAGTAGACAGCAGTAGAGGTTTGAGCAAGTCGGTTGCCTGTTTTTTGATCCAAAACTTCGATAGGAATTACTTTTTCTCCGATGGGCGAATCTTCAATTGCAATAATATCAACGGTGTTTGGTATAGCGAAGGTGAATGAATCATCCACTGCTGTGGGCATGACAGAAAGAATCATTGTTGTTCGCGTGATATTGTCGCCACGGAATGCGAACCCCTCTGGAGCCTTGAATTGTATCATAACTGCATCGGACATATCTTCAGAAGTCACTGTGCCGTAAGCAGGTGTAACACTTGCGACGAGTTGTTGATCAGCTATTGTTGCAACCGAGTCCTTGTGGATAGTAATATGCGAACCTTCATCAAAGATGAAAAGTTTTGGTGCCCCAGTACTTGTGACGGACTTAATGGCAACAGTATCTTGAGCTTTGACCTTGAAGGTTATGGTATATGTTACAGCAGGATTGTCGACAGCAGTGAATGTGATGTAATGTTTTGAGTCAATGGGAGACGTCTTACAATCAAAAAAGAAACTGAACTCGGTTCCGTTGGCATATGTTTTGTCACCAGCGGTAATTTTTTGATCCTCATTCGAGGAGACTAGCTGCCCTTCGTTTAATGTTCCTTTTTCTGGAACCGCAGATATTTTGAATCCACCTGCGAAGGTTGGAACCGGCAACTTGGTTAATTCTTCTGTAATGCCAGATACGTTATCTGCGTTGCTTAAAAGAGATACTTTGAATGTAAGCGGGATAACGTTGGTTTGTTGGGGAGTTGCGACTTCAGGAGTAAGTTGTTCAAACGCATCGCTTCCCTCAAGAATTTTAGTAAGAATAAAACACTCTGAAACTTCATCATTACGGAGTTCAGATGTCATAATCTCATGGATTGTTTTACTGAACTGAACGCGTTCTTTTTCACGTTCATCTGGATTTTTTTCTTGATCATACAGCAGGATACAGACGCGACTTTGAATGTTGGCAAGCTGTGTTGTGAGGTACTCTGCAATGCTTTTGGTAAGCATTGCGTTAGATTGCTTTGCTGCGCCTAAAAACGTGTTGTTTTGCATGCTGATAGCGCATTTATCGATACCTTTCGAAAAAGATAGCATGGCACTGTGATCTGTCTCATTTCCAAGATTTAGAACTACCATGAATGTCTGTTGCAGAACTTCATGCTTGAGTAATCCGTCACCGAGAGGGTCTGCAAAGGGATCGATATCCTGAAATCCAAGAGTGTGTTGGACAAGGGAAGTGACTTTTCTCTTTGCTTTATTCGCCGCATCAACAGAACTTCCGTTAAGCTCAAATATTTTTGCAGCGAGTGTTGTGACCGGAGTGAGATATGCAATGTCATCTTTAGACATCATTATTCCACGTAATTCTGCTTTGAAATCATCGTATGTTTTTGAGTTCTGCCCTGTTCCATTCTTGTTTGCACGCAGTATAACAGGGTATGTTGTAATCTTTTCCATGTCAGAAAAGTGAATATGCCCTTTTTTAGTTATGCCAACAGGAATCCATGCTCCATCAACATATGCATCAACTCTGGCATTATCAATTGGAGCAGCAACAACAGCGCCAGAAATCACAGCATCTTTTACAGGTGTCGAGTCAGAGGTCGCATCTTCTTTTTTAGACGTGTTGTCAGATGTAGACTCTTCAATTGTTTGATTACATCCGACCAAGAGAAGTAACGCGATTAGCAGAAAAATTGATTTGTAAAGTGTTTTTTTCATACAACCCCCCAGTTGTACGAATCTAGTTACATACTTTTAATTGTTTTAATATTTTTTTCTACAATGCAATTGGTATGCAAATAGATATATCTATTTTTGTATAAGAAAAATGTTCTGTATTGATCCAAAAGACGTAGAAAGAACTTTTTTGTAGTGAGTATGTTTATGAAGAAAAAAAGTAACATAAACAGTCTGGTGTGCAACTGCACAATAAAAAAAATACCGCAATAATAGAGGATTGTTATTGCGGGCAGAAAAAGAATATAAGTTTTGCACTATGCTTTTTTACAGTCCTTTCTTTGTGAAAGCTATATGCCAAGTCTTATCTCCTTTGCACACCTGTGCACGTCTATAAGTTGTTAGTCTCTGACAAAATTTCAGTTTTTATTGTGTTGTCCTTTTATTGCAATATGTTGCGAGTTTGTAGGGAAAGAATAACTTTTTTCATAATTGATGTATCAATCTGTATTTATTGGATCATATGCTACCGCATTAGTGTAGTTTTTTACGGTTTTAAAGCCCTTTGCTGTTGATGGGGGATTGCGTTGTTGTGGTAAAAAATTTCTGCAGTCGGGAAAGAGTAATCGCAAAAGCAAAGTCATCTTGGGCAAGGCTGTTTTGTTTGCTGGTGACACGTCAACCAAATTGATTTGAGAGAGCTTGGCTGGTTGCTATTGTATGAAAAAGAAAGTTTTGTAACGTAGATAAAAGCTAGAGTGTGGGGTAGTAGCCGAAAAAACAAGTACGAAGTGTATAGAATCAGCACAATATGATGCGTCCAAAGTATTCTTTGGACGTTTTGTTGTTTGAAAACATCAAGTTTTTACATTGTTGTATAGAAAGTTAATGTTGCTAAGTAATTGCGATAGAGTTGAGACTGTGTCATGAGTTAATCGATTTTTATACTGTGTTGTTACTGCCACTTGTTACTTGTTACCGCTGAATGGAGCGTTATTCCTGTTCAGCATTAAGGAGGTTAGGGTGAAACGAATTATATCAGTACTTGCATGTGTGCTTTTGATGGCATCTGTTGCTGTTGCAGCATCCCCGAAAGATACATTTGTGTTTGAAAGCTATGGTACAGTCCGAACACTTGATCCTGCATGTGCGTATGATGTTGTGTCACATCAACGTATTATGAATATTTATGAGTCTCTCATTTTTTTTGATGGCTCTGCGACTGACAAATTCGGGCCTGTTCTTGCCACTGAGGTTCCATCCGCTGAAAATGGTGGTATTCGTGATGATGGTAAAACATACGAATTTAAAATCCGTAAGGGCGTAAAATTTCATAATGGTAATGAACTTACCGCGGAAGACGTAGCGTATTCCATCAAACGCCACATGGTAGTTGACCAGGAAGGCGGCCCGATGTGGATGATGCTTGAGGCTGTTGCCGGAGTATCTAGTACCCGTAAAGACGGTAAAATTATTGATGGTATCTTTGAGAAGATTGATAAATCAGTCGAAGTCAAAGGTGACTCCGTTATTATCCATCTCCCGAGACCATTTCCACCACTACTTGCTGTTCTTGCCTACTCCTATGGTGGTGTCATTCTTGATAAAGAATGGACAATCGCAAACGGCGGCTGGGATGGCACTGTGAAAAATGCAGCTAACTTCAATGGACCTGCTTTTGGTGCTGAACCATTGCAAAAAATTGCAAACGGTACCGGCCCGTATAAGATGCTAAAATGGACTCCTTCCAACGAATTTATTTTCCAGCGTACCGATAACTATTGGGGTGAAAAGCCTGAGCTTAAAACCGCAATCATCCGCTACAATAAAGAGTGGAGCTCACGTAAGCTTGCTCTTCAAAATGGTGATGCCGACCGCGTTACTGTTGATGCTCAGTACCTCTCAGAAGTTCAGGATATGGACAACGTAAAGCTGTTTTCTGTTCCTCAACTCTCCGTTACCGGAGCAATGTTCTGTCAAAAAATAAATCCTGAAGCGAATCCGAATATTGGTTCCGGCAAGCTTGACGGTGAAGGTATTCCGCCGAACTTCTTTGCAGATATTAACGTGCGTAAAGCATTCCTTCATGCATTTGATCGCCAAATGTACATCGAGGATGTGTGGAACGGTAATGTTACAATTCCTACTACTCCAAACGCAAAAGGTCTTCCTTATTCCAAGGAGGAGCCTGTGTACGAATACGATTTGGAAAAAGCTGCTGAACTAATGAAAAAAGCATGGGGCGGGAAAGTTTGGGATAAAGGCTTCAAAATGGTTCTTACCCACAATACAGGTAATGCCCAGCGTGAAGCCGCAGCACTTATGATTGCTGAAAACATTATGTCCCTGAACCCTAAATTCCAGATTGAAGTACGCAACGTAGACTGGAAAGATTACACTGTAGGGTACCGCAAGTTCATGTATCCGCTCTTCATCATTGGTTGGGGTGCAGATTTCCCTGACCCTGATAACTTCCTTACTACCTTTATGGCATCCACCGGCCCGTACGGTAAGTTCATGGCATACAAAAATGACGAAGTAGATAAGCTTGCAAAATACGCACGTTTTGAAATTGACCCTGATAAACGACGCGATGCGTATTACCGCATGCAGGATCTTTGGTTCGAAGATGCCCCGGGGCTTATTTTGTACCAGAAGGTCGATCACTTTGCGTACCGTTCAAATGTCGACGGATTTATACCAAACCCAATGCTCGATCACGAATGGGAAAACTTAAAACTGCTGAAGAAGAACTAAATAATAACATAACGTCATGCCCCGAAGGACACACCTTCGGGGCATTCACAGGATGTCATGACTGCTTATATTATTCGGCGGCTATTCTTTCTAGTGTTTGTTCTGTTCGGTGTATCAATCCTTATTTTTGGATTGCTCTCCACCTTCAGTCCAGAACGACGCGCTGCTGCTTATGTGACTTCACCTAAGCAAGCTGAGAATATTCCGCTTATCATTCAGGAATATGGATTGGATAAGCCTTTCTATGTTCAGTACGGCAAATGGGTACAGCAAGTTGCAAAAGGAAACCTCGGCTGGTCGCTTGTTGCGGCGCGTCCGGTCGCACAGGCTTTCTGGACCTACTTCCCAACTACACTTGAACTTAACCTGTTGGCATCACCCCTTGTCATCATCGTCGGTATATGGCTTGGGACAATGTCGGGGGTTCATCGAGATTCCTTTTTTGACCATTCAACGCGTATCGCTGCGATTGTCGGATGGTCGTTACCAACGTTCCTGTTCGCTCTTATTCTGTTGATGGTGTTTTACGGGTATCTGGGCATGTTCTCCCCTGGGATTCTCTCCAGCAAATTGTCTTTATGGGTTGCCAATCATCCGGATGAATTTGTCCGATATACTGGCATGTACACCTTTGATGGTCTGCTAAACGGCAGGCTTGATATTACCCTCAATGCGCTTAGGCACTTAGTCTTGCCTGTTATCACACAGGTTATTGTCGTTGTTGCTTTGCTCATGCGAGTCATGCGTTCCGGCATGATTGAAGAAATGAACAAAGACTACATAATTACGGCAAAAGCCAAGGGCGCAGATTTTAAAACGATCTATAAAAAACACGCAAAAAAGAACGCCCTTATCCCTGTAATTACTGTTGCAGGGCAACTTGTGGCGCTTTCTATGGAAGGTTCTATTGCCGTGGAGGTTGTATTCAGCCGTCAAGGCATGGGGTGGTGGCTCGCAGAATCGGCAACACAGCTTGATATGCCGGTGCTTATGAGCGTGTGTATGTTTGTGGGGCTTGTATTTGTAACTTCAAACCTGATTATTGACATTATGTACGCATATGTTGATCCACGAATCAGGCTTCATTAGGAAGGATGCTTATGGAAACTAGTACAGCTATGAACGCGGTACAGGCACATGAGCACCCACGTCTTCGTGAGCTCAAATTTACTCTTGCTCGTATTTTTAGAAACCCGACTGCTGTTATCGGCGTTGTGCTGCTGGCGTTCTTTATTGGAGTTGCTATTGCGGCTCCATATATCGCTCCGCCAAAATACGCACATGCACCGTACAAAATGCCGCACAAAGGATTTTCTCCCACACCTAAAGCGCCTTCAGAGCGTTTTATTATGGGTACCACCTCCGGTCAGTACGATATCTTTTATGGGGTTGTCTGGGGAACTAGAACCGCCTTTAAGATTGGTCTGTTCGTTGTAGGTATCGCAGGTTTTGTAGGGGTTACCTTGGGCGTGCTCGCTGGCTACTATGGTGGGTGGTTCGATGAATTCCTCATGCGTTTTGTAGACATAGTGTGGTCTATTCCGCTCCTTGTACTGGCGATGACAATCGTTGTTGCGTTCGGGAGGGGGTTGGAAAACATTATGATTGCCTTGGCCCTTGTGGAATGGCGATGGTATGTGCGCGTTATCCGTTCTGAAGTCTTGAAGCTGCGTGACCAGGAATTTGTGCAGGCTGCAAAATTGATGGGCGTATCCGATTTCAAAATCATTCTGCGTCATATCCTGCCCAACTCAATTTACCCTGTGCTGATTATGGGGTCCATGGATATGGGCTCAATGGTTATCAGCGCATCGTTTATGAGTTTTGTGGGTCTTGGTGCGCCGAAAGGGTATGCAGACTGGGGGCAGATGGTTGCACTTGCACGTAACTACATTGTAGGCCCTGTAAATGATCCACTTCAGTTCTGGTACACCATTTTCTTCCCCGGTATCTGTATTATCCTTTTCGTACTGGCGTGGAACCTGCTCGGTGATGCCCTGCGTGATGCATTTGATCCGAAGCTGAGGAGACGCTAGTCATGGCTGTTTTACTTAAAGCACAAAATCTTACTACGAACTTTTATACCTATGAAGGTGTAGTAAGGGCACTGGATAAGTTCAGTCTGACAATCGACCATGGCTGTACCTACGGGCTTGTAGGCGAGTCCGGTTGTGGTAAGTCTGTAACTGTTCGTTCTATGCTTCGTGTCATTCAATCTCCCGGTGTTATTGAAAACGGAAAGGTGTTGTTTTCTGAAAAATCCGGTGCAGAGCCTATTGATCTGTTGGCGCTTTCAGAAGAAGAAATGGAAGGCATCCGCGGTGATTCTATCTCCATGATCTTTCAGGAACCGAACGCAGCGCTGAACCCTGTGCTGACCGTCGGGTATCAAGTTGCAGAAAGTTATCTTTTCCACCGTGTCGCAGAGATGAGTAAAAAAATATGTGATGAGATTGATGCCGGAGTTTCGTACGGATTGTTAACTCAATTTTATCGAAAAATGCTGGGGATTGCGGCAAAGCATCCTAAGTCAGGTTTCTTAAAGCTTTGTTCCCAGATTCCTTTGTTGAAAATGTGGGAAAGACCGTTAAAGAAAGAAGCATTACTGCGCGCAATCGACATTGTCGGAAAGCTTGGTATTGCGAATCCTGAAGAGATTGTTACCCGTTATCCGCATAATCTTTCCGGCGGTATGAAGCAGCGAATTGTTATTGCCATCGCGCTTGCTTGTCACCCTACATTGCTCATTGCCGATGAAGCTACATCAAACCTTGATGTGACTGTTCAGGCGCAGATTCTTCAGCTGTTGAATGATCTGAAAAAAGAGAGCATTTCATCCATTCTTCTCATTACGCATGACCTTGGTGTTGTTGCGGAAACTTGTGAGAAAGTAGGGGTGATGTATGCCGGTACTCTGTGTGAAACCGGTGACGTGAAGGATGTTTTCTCCAATCCGTTGCATCCGTATACAGAGGCGCTACTTACCTCTGTTCCTAAGTTTAATCAGGAAGGCGAGTTGCAGTCCATTGAAGGTAGCGTGCCGAACCTTGTACATCCTCCATCCGGCTGTCGATTCCATCCTCGTTGTCCAAATGCAATGGACAAATGCTCTACTGTGAATCCGGAGCTGAAAGAATTGATTCCAGGACATCTTGTTGCCTGCCATTACGCAGACCAGCAGATTGGGGGGCTGTTATGAAAAAGAAGATAATCGAGCTCAAAGGGCTTGAGAAGCACTATCCGGTATTCGGTGGTGTGCTTAAGCGTCAGGTGAACTCAGTTAAAGCGTTGGACGGTATTGACCTGGAGATTTATCGCGGTGAATGTCTGGGAGTTGTAGGTGAATCCGGTTGTGGTAAGACCACAACGGGTAAAGCCATTATCAATTTGCATGCACCTACAGGTGGTGAGGCTATCTATTATCCTGAAGATGGTGAACCAATGGATCTTGCGAAGATGTCTAACAGACAGATGAAAAACGCAGGTATCCGCAGTCGATTACAGATGGTGTTTCAGGACCCGACAACGTCTTTGAATCCGCGCATGCTTATCAAGCATATTATTGCGGAACCGATTAAGGAGCAGGAAAAACTCGGTGCACGTGAACTGGAAGAAAAGATTGTTTCCATTCTGGAGATGGTCGGGCTTTCCCGTATGCACTTGATGCGGTATCCACATGAGTTCTCCGGTGGTCAACGTCAGCGCATCGCCGTTGCACGTGCCATTGCGGCGTCACCTGAGTTTATCGTACTTGATGAACCTACAAGCGCGCTGGATGTATCTGTACAGGCTCAGATTTTGAATCTGTTGGATAAGCTGCGTAAGGAACTGAATCTTACATATCTGTTTGTTACACATCATTTGTTGGTGGTAAAATATATCTCCACACGTATTGCTGTAATGTATTTGGGTAAATGTATTGAAACTTGCCGAACAGATGAGCTGTTCTGCAATCCGCTACATCCATACACTCATGCGCTTCTCTCCGGTATTCCAAATCCGGAAGTCGCTGCGGTTTCAAACCGTATTGTTTTGGAAGGTGATGTGCCTAGTCCGCTTGATCCTCCAAGCGGCTGCCGCTTTCATACTCGCTGTCCGTTCTGCATTGATGTGTGTCGCACGGATGAACCGGCTCTTATTGATGTAGGTAACGATCATAAAGTTGCCTGTCATCGTCAGGATACGGTTCATAAACTTGTTCAAGAAGAATACGGTATAAACGGATATTTCTAGATAGCTTGTAGTAACTAGCATTACTAAAAGACCAGCCGCACATGCTTTGTGCTGCTGGTCTTTTTTTGCCGAGAGTTTTGAAAGCAATTGTGTGGCATGGGCATGACAAAATCTACTTTCCCTGAATGTGGCAAAGTAGATTTTTTCATGCCTAAAAGTGCATAAAAAAAGAAATATAAAATCAGTATATTGAATGATGGTCTCATTGTGTGTAGTAGGTACTGCAAAAGTACGTTTGAAACTGTAACAATCTGTTTTGTCATGTAAATAGCATGTAAAATGCACTGTTGTAGTACATGGAATAACAATAATGTGAACTTCATCTATAACGAAATGCACTTGATTTACACTATTAGTCTGTGTAGAAATTGTCTTCGTCATGAAAGGGGCTGTTGTTGCAGTCTTTTTATGTACAAAAATGTCAAAAAATGCATGTTGTGTGTGTATAGTGTATGCAATGTGAAGAAGCAAAAGACACACAGTATTACATAGAAGCATATTGCCTGTTGTTCATAGAGGCAGCTTGGGGTGTGATGTTGTACTATGAAAAAGGGAGAGGTATGCTTTCAAAGAATTTAGGTGCCGTCAGCATTGTTGCCGGTACATCCATCGGTGCGGGGATGCTCGGGCTTCCAATGGCTATCGGAAGTCTCGGATTCGTAACAGGATCTTTGGTTCTGTTGTTTATGTGGATTGTAGCAATGTACGTTGCTCTGCTCCTGCTTGAAATCAATCTTGAGTTCGGCAAGGGCGTTAACTTAAACTTCATGACCCGCAAAATTCTTGGTCGTCCCGGTCAGCTGTTGGGTACAGGTAGTGTTTTCTTCTTATTTTACTGTCTTCTTGTTGCATACCTTACCGGTATGGGCGGCATTATCGCCAGTAATACGGGCTTAGATGCACGCATGGGTACCCTGATCTTTGCAGGCATAAGTGCTACCTTGCTTTTTTCCGGCACACACTCTGTTGTTACAGCAAACAAGTACCTCTTTATCGGAATGCTTGTGGCTATGGTTGCCTGCTTTGCCACACTTGGTGGGCAGTTGAATCTTGAGAACCTTGCTATCGGTCAGCCAAAAGCAAAATTATTGATAATGTCTTTGCCTGTTCTGTTTACATCCTTTGGTTACCATCCGTGTATCCCAAGTATTGTTAACTACATCGGTGATGATAGAAAAACACTCATCCGTATTTTTGGAGTGGGCAGTACCATTCCGTTTATTTGCTACTTTGCATGGTTGACCCTTGCTCTGGGCAGCGCAACGCCTGATCAGCTTGCTGTAATGGATAACGTTGATGTTTTGATCAGCCAGATGAGTGGCGGCTCCACATGGGTCTCGTCTATTCTTTCCCTGTTTGCTTCTCTTGCATTAGTAACCTCATTTATTGGCGTAGCCTTTGCCTTGTTTGATCTTGTGGCAGAAACCTTCCGCCGTAAGGATGACAAAGTAAGTCGTGCAGGAACAACTGCTATGGTATTCTTTCCACCGCTCGCAGCCTCCTTGTTAGCGCCGAATGGTTTTATTGCTGCTCTTGCTCACGCAGGTGCTGCCTTCACCATTATCGCCATCTTCATTCCGTGCGTAATGGTTTGGAAAATGCGCGCAGCCGGATTGAATAAATCTTACCGTGTAGTTGGTGGTAAGCCCGCTCTTGTTTTAAGTTTTATGTGCGGCATCGTGATCGTAACTGCCAGCTACCTCTAGACCTTCATCTATTTTCTGGCACTTACTGTGCTGAATGTTTGGAATAAAAAAAAGCTCCCTTTACTTAGTAAGGGGAGCTTTTTTTTTATTGGTCTTTAGAGGACTGATGGTGAGGACGGGTTGTGAACGCTGTGTGGTTCCGGCGATGGTAATTTTCGCCTTTTCCATGAGGTTTGTGGTGTGTCTGGGTGCCATGAAACATTTTATGCATTATGAAATGCTGCGGATGTTTGTGGTCGAAGTATGCTTCACGTTTAATATGCCAGACTTTATAACCTTCTCCATGGATAACACCGGAAGAAGGATGTGAGGTGCCGGGTGTTCCGGCTAGCGCTTTTTTCCATTTCTCCCGTGTTTCATTTTATCGTGGCCTTTGTCTTTGGGCTTATCGATATCCTGTCCGTAGTTATGCTCTGAACAACAGCCTGCATGCGGCGCATGTTTTTTCTCTTGGCAACATCCTTTGTACCCATGCACGTGGATTCCGTTTCCTCGTTGATCGTGGTCATGGTGATGATGTTTGTGCTGTTCGTGATCTGGTAAATTTTTGCCGTAATCATGTTCGGCACAACAGCCTTTATGTGGCTCGTGCTCTCTATCTTCACAACACCCTTTTTCCTGCAAATGTTCGTGATGTCCACCTGCGTGCTCATGCGAGTGACATAGCTGATGTTCGTCTTTTCCGTGGCAATGGTAGTGGGAATGGAAACCGTGCTCGTCGTATTCTCTTGGATGATCGAAGTTGTCCGTCACATGATGTTCGCCATGATGCCCGTCATACAGTTCATCATGCTGTTCGGTGCCATGTGCGTGAAGATGTTTGGCGGAATCTTTGCAGTGTCCGTGAGTATGCTTTGTGTGGGGATGGTGGCTTTTATCATGCCCGTGAGTTGCTGTCTCAGGGACATTCCAATCAAGTGTAATGACAAGACGTTGCCTGTCACCTTTGGTACGCGCTTCTATATCCATATTGATTTCTGCATGTGGGTGTAGAACAATCTTTTCTGTACCTTGTTCAACAACAACAGAGCCGTCGCGTAATCCTTCTAAAAAACAGTCAATATGTGACAATGCAAGAGTACAGGGCATCTTTCCGGAAATGTGGATCTTCTTTTTTTCCATGTGTCTCTCCTCATGCTGGCAGTGCTAGCAAAGAGATAAGAGCATCCGGTTTAGCACTGCGGCATCTATGTATGGTGAGCTTTGTTCTGTGATCAAATCGCAGGATACCACAGTAATGCCTTCGCGCGACAGCATATCATTGTTGAGTGAGCCATTATACCGGGTAGTATCGGAATCAAGCACAATGAGATTAAGCACGTCACTCGTGGTAATATCAGCGGGTGCGTCTTTCTTTAAATGAAAAAGAAGAATTTCGATCTGTTCGGAAAGTGTGTGTCCGATAAGTTCTACATCAGTGCCTGTGTTAGGGATGAAAACTTTGGGGCATTTGGTCTTGGCGATACTTATTCCTACATCTTTGGGGAGCAAGTTTGCTATGACACTGGAGTAGAAGCTGCCCATAGGGTAGCAAATAAGCTCAGCCTTGTTGATGAGGTTACTTGTATGTTTAGAGATAGAAATAGAAATAGGCGAGGAGTCGTGTTGCGATTTGGTCAGCCAGATATTTTCAATTTTATTTGTAAGCGGTTTAGCCTCTTTGCCAGTAATGAGGTGCTGTCCCACAACCGATTCACCGTTTTCTAATAACACTGCAAGCTGGGCGGTGACGTTTACAGTAGGAAGCACTGTTCCGCGCACCTCAGCCAATTTAGAAAAAAGATAGATTACCGGTGAAAGCTGGCGATCATTGTTGAGATATTCTGCTGCGAGTACAAGGTTACCAAGGCTTGCACCGCGAAGGTCAAACGAATCTGAAATATGGCTTTCTATGGAGCTCATGCTGGTTTGAATAAACCGACGCATTGGGTACGGCACAGCCTTGATGAGTGGATGACTGCCGCCGGACAAGCGCTGAAGTTCTTGGCGTAAGTCTTTTTGCGAAGCTTTTTTGTCCAGACGGTGCGTAAAGAATGCGTAAATTTCTGGATTTCCGAGGGCGGAGTCGTCCGCGAGGGACATCAGTCGGTTACGGATATCACCTACAGCAGGCATGGAAAACTCTTTACGCAGAACAGCAGAACTCCCGCCGGAATCAAACGGGGTAATAAGATGCACTGAGTTATGCGTGTATTTTATTATATCACGCGAAACTCCCTGTAATGCAGTGCCCCCACTAAAAAAGAGAATGCGCGGCCCATTTTGCGGTGCAGTTCGGTAGCGTTCAATTTTAAGAGGGTCAGGTATTGTGACCGTTCTGGTTATTTCAATATCTTGCATTATTGGTTATGCGCCTGTCGACCCTGTGTTCAGGAAGGTTGTGAGTTTTTTTGTGGCTTGAGCAAAGTCTACACCGCCATGCAGAACGAAAATAGGCTTGTCTTTGAGCGCCTGTATATAGTCGTTAATCGTTGGGTCTGTATAGCCTTTATTTTTTGGTACATATAGCAAATCATTTTTCTTCATCATATGAGTAATAAAGTGCCGTGCTTCTTGAGCTGTCAGTGTTTCAATCATCATGGGTTCGCTGTTGCGCCGCCAGTCCATAATCGCTACTGCGCTGAGTGGAGCATGGGGAATGAATCTGTGGTTCCCGTAGCATTCAGGAATAATGGCATCGTACTTGTATTCTGTCTGCCATAATGTTTCAGGAGACATTCTACCAAATTCAATGCGTTCCTCAGGGGAAAGTATGCGTTGAAGGCTTGGGTTATTTAATGCTGTTCCTGGATTAATGCGCGGCTGCTGGAGTGTGCCGTAAAACGGGTTTGATCCACTGTTAGGTATCAGCACTCTGTCGTTACTGACAAAGTCCGCACCGTTTGTAAGCATGTGCAGTGCCAGAGTGGATTTTCCAGCACCGGAATTACCGCAAATGATCAGCCCTCGTCCATTGGAAGTGACTGCCGAAGCGTGGCCGAGCAAATATCCATTATCAACCTGATTAGTAATAAAGCGGCTGTTAATGAAATTGACCACCTGATTCTTTCGTTCCAAGCAAGGGCCCGCAATGCAATTTTCTCCGTTCCCGATGAGATAATACATATCTGTTATGCGGTGGTGGATAACGCGGCCTTCATCAAGCTCTGCCCATTCATGTTTAATCTTCTTGTGCGGTGAAGCAGGCATGGCAAGTGTAAATGCATAAGGGAAAGAAAGTGGCGGTGCATCATGAACTGTCACTGTTGTGTTCACAGCACGTTGTGGATTCTTCACAATAAATTCAGCAAAGTAATGCTCAAGAGCAACGGCTAAAGACTTGTTGTTTACAAAGACATCGACAACAAAGTTGTTGAAGGCAATTTGCAGCTTGTGTGTCGCTGGATACCTACTGCGTACCGCATTGAGTACTAGCGAAAAATTCGTGAAATCTACGTTCATGAAATCTCCTTTATGACCGCATCAACATACAATTGTGCCGCATTTATTCCTCGTGCTTTAAGAACCCCTTTGAATCCTCCAAATGCAGAAACTTCAAAGACCACAGGACCATCCGGTGTTATGGCAACATCCACACAGGTGAAATCAAGTTTAAAGGGATGTTGTGCTTTGCGTGCAAGTTCTATGATTTCAAGTGACGGAGTAAAGCTTGCGTAATGGCCTCCGGATGCCGTTGTGGTGTTCCATGAATCCCCTTTGCAGCGGGCATAGGTCGTTAAGTATTTCCCTTGGATAAAGACAACTCCGAGATCTTTGTCCTCTTCAAGGTCAACAACCTTTTGAATATACATCATGGAAAATTTTGCGGCATAGTCAGTTACTATCGTACGTACATCGTCACTATCTGAAACGATTATCATGCCGCGGCCTTTGGAAGAATAAAGCGGTTTAAACACGGCAGTTCCGTACTCTGCAACTGCGTATAGAGCTTCTTCAATACTTTCTGTAAGTGTTGTCGGTGGCATAGGGATACCAGCCAGTTTCAGTGACGTGGTGCAGGATAGTCGGTTCAGCACGGAGATCATACTGGCAGGTTTGGAAAAAATAGACAGCCCCTGCTCATTAAGAAAACGCAGCATCTCGAGCCGATCCAGCAGTGCGGGGGAATACCACGCACCGACTTTCTTGATAATAAGTGCGTCCAGTGTGTTTAGATCAATGCCTTCAAACCAGCAGGTATTGTTATGCAGATCAAGACGTACGTCTTTCATATCGATAAGCAGCCGATAACCTGTTTTTTCGGCAACAGTGTCGGCTAGAAATTCTGAAGACCATCCATCAGGAGTGCCAACCACGCCTATTTTCATGTGACCTCATTTCGTTACTAGTGCTGGAGCGTAATGTATAAATCCGAAATTTTGTGGATCATGCTTATTTCTGAGTGTAAAAAAATATTCATCAAAAAGTGGCAAAGAAATTGAGAGTCGCTTTTTAGTAGAATAAAATTTCTTCGGGAAGGCTGAACGTTTCCCAGTTGTTGTTATGGCTAAGAAGTTTTTCCATAAGGTAATACGCACTCATGTACATTCGTTTGGCAAAAGTCTGGTTCAGTTCAAATCTGGTGGAGGTATAAAATGAGCGGGCGAGGGCGAGAGCGAGGCGAGTTTCAAATGTAGCATCGTTCTGATCAAGAGCGAATTGGCGAGTGAAGGCGTAGAATTGTTCTGTGGCGTGATTCAGTCTGTCGCGTAGCTGTGGTTCAAAAATAGGCAGTCGGAAAAGGGAAACAAGAAAAACGGATGCGTCCTGAACGTAATCAAAATTGCGGGAGCGGTATAAATCGATGAAACGCACCGTTTGAAGCTGGCTGTTGTATACGATGTTGTTCATGTTGAAGTCTCCGTGAATAAGCACGGAAAACGGCGCTGTGAGGCTTTTTTCTAGGGACGAACACTGCTGAATCAGCTCAGCTGTAGAAAATGCTTTTACTCCACCGACTGAAAGAGAATCTCGCACTGAAGACGGGTGTACTTTAAGCACTGGTGAGAGTCGGCTTGAGAGCTGCTGAATATAGTTAGTAGGAACTTTCGTATCTTGTCTGGTAACTTCCCATATATTTCCAACTGTGTGTTTGAGAACTGTGAGCGCATCATTCATGACGCTTCGGTCTGCCTGAAGAATTATTTCATCCAGAGTGCAGCCGTGCAGTAGTTCTACAAGGAGTGCCGCATTGTCAGGGCCTTCATGGTATCCGTATATGTTTGGAACAAGTGCAGGAAAAAGAGTTTGCCAGCGTTCGATATTTTCTTTTTCCAGCTTGATTTTGGAAATAGATCCTTCTTTGTAAATTGAACCTTGCTTTGATGTTTCTGAAGGCTGCATGGTTTCAACTACTCCAATGCAACAACCGGAGCGGCTTCCAAGTATAGCTTTGTAATCAACATCATGCATAGAACCTGTAAAGCCGGACTGTGCGAGCGTTTCCTGAAGTGAATCAAACTGCGAAACTTTGAGAGTGTTGCCGACAGTTATGCATATGAGAGCTTCACCTATGCGAAGCAGAGAGTCTCCAATACGTTCAAGATACCGATATATGAAAATTGCGGTTACATGGCCGGATGCGTTTTTTCCGGAATCAATTTCATCAATGAGTTTTGAAAATACACGTTCATATTTTTCATCAATCGTATGCTCGAACCGACATATTGTAAGTGCTCTTGAAAGACTGCCCTCATCGAGTGTCGGCTGGATAAGTTTCAGCGCGCTCTGAATGTCTGTAAAGAAGGGCGTGAATTCTTCAGGATCAAGTCTGCTGTGGATCGTAAGATAGTGCATCTGTTTTGTAATGTTGACGCAGAACTTGGAGATAAGATGCAAGTGTGTAGCCATTTTTTGGATTGCACGGAGGCGGCTTACCTGACCTTGCGACAGTGCGTGAGTAGAGTGTAGTTTTGAATAACATTTTGTCTCTATAACAGCTTGCATGTTGGCAGTTCTGTCACAACACAGAGAAATTTGTTGCCGTAATACGCGAGTTGGACGCAACAAAAATTGCTGCGTGGCGTCTATTTGTCCTTGAACTTCCAGCAGAAGGAAAATGAAATTATCGTGCGGAGCTTCAAACGTCAGCATGGTTACTCACTGCTAATGCGTAATGGAATTTTTTTTAGTATGGTGTGCCATTGTTGTTTTTCCAGCGGTACGTAATTCAAGCTTACTTTCCTCAGCCTTCTGTCTAGCTTTAATGGAAAAATTCAACAATCCATCAGGGTTTAGATTAATGGAATTTTTCTCTGAAGAGAGCGCAATAGATCCGTCTCTGAATCCTTGTGTAATAGATTCAAGCAATTCCACAATAGATGTAGAATCCTGAATGGATTCGAACGAGAACTTGTCATCATGCATATTCGTTTCCAGTAGCGTTGCAGATTATTGTGTTAGCTGGAGAGACGGCACCGGTATTCTTCAATTACATTCTGGCGTGTAATACCACCCCGAATTAGTTTTTTTTGAATATTGAGATCGTCCCATGCTGGTTGAACACCAATTTCACGTTCCGTTTTTTCTGGGTCCTGCTCGTCTTTTTTCCGTGTTTTCTCACCTTGATGGCAATCATCACCCATAAGAATAAGCAGGTCTTTGCAAGAGCCATTGCGGTGTTTGTTGTGCTCATTAACGACATCAATCAGGAACTCGGTATAGCGGTGGGACTGAGGATTCCAGACTTCGTAGCCGTCCACATTGTACCGTCCTAACAATATCGGCCAGAATTGTTCCGGATGGGGAATAATGATTGTGCCGCCAATATACCGGGTTTCTTCTATTATTTCAGATGCTCTGTAAAAGTATTCGAGAGGGAAGCTTGCTTTGACGATTTCCTTTACTTCTTTCACAAAGGTTTGGACGCGATCGATAAACTGGTGTCCAAACTGCGGACGCAGTGCATCAATGTAATTTCGAATAAGCTTGTTGCGGATTGAAAATTCAGGAACCTCTTCCCAATGTTCATCAAGCATTCGTTCTATTTTTCCAACAACAGTGCAGGCAAATTTAACTGCGACAGGCTCTACACCAGTTTTACGTGAAGCTTTGTGCAGGCGGTCTTCAATTGGTTTCGTGAAGGAGTTGATGAAGTCGAACAACTGGCTGGCTCTATACTTGCGGGTGTGGGCAAGCATTGCGCGCAGCATTGTATCCTTATCTTTGAGTTTGCCTGACTCAAAATGGATAAGCAGTTGGACTTTTTCCTGAAAGCCGCTGGCGTAACAATCAACCTCTGCACCAGTATACGAACCGTAGGTCATAAGCTCATTATGCTGCGTTGGAATAATGAGTTCGTCTTTGCGGTTGGGGAACATTTTTTCAATACGTTCTCTGTTGAGTTCCATTGGAACAAACTCCGGATGCCAGTGAGTCGCAAGAACATGCTGCTGCCGCGGATACACTTCGTCTGGATTAAGTATCTGGTCGACCTGCCATGTATCCAACTTCGTTGAGATCATCTTTAGAAAAATTGCATGATCGTCCTCCGTAATTTCTTCAGAATAATTACGGAGTTTTTCCAAAAGTTTGGCATTGTCTTTTTCTTGCTCATCAGTGAACTTCATGGTGTCCCCCTTACCGCAAGACACTACTTATATTGGTGATGACACTGTGTTTTCATGTGGTTCATAGTATCTACAGTTTCATGAAATTTTTGTAGATTCTTAGTTTGCCATGCTTCTTCGAGTATATCTGTGAGTTTATTATATTCAGCATAGAGTGGATCACCTTTGCCCGGATATTTGGTCATAAGGCGTGAGTCGGCAATGAAGTCGGCAACGGCTTCATCCGGTGGAACGGAGTTGAGATGCAATGCCTTGAAAATAACTTTGAAACTGGTAGCCATACGCTTTTTTAGGCGTTTGTATTGTGGAAGGCCATCCGGTCTTTTGCCGCCGCATTCGCATTCATCACATTGGTCGCACTCATCAATATAGGCACTCATTTTCAGTTTAGCAGTAAGCTGTCCATATTCGTCTTTTATCGAGAGCCGGATCTTTTTTTGCCTTTGTGCAATCCGGAAAACCTTCTGAAGGAGTTGATTCGCAAGCGTCAGCAAGTTTTCTGAAAAAAGCGGGAAGATCATCACGAGTTAGTGTTTGCGTAAATTTTTCAGCCATGAAGTCTCCTGTAAAGCGTAGTAAAATGGGAAGGTACGATTAGAAAACCATGACTTGTGCCTGGAGTCAAATATCGAAATATATTATCAACAAAAAAAGCCCCCGCATCAGATGATGCGGGGGCTTTGAGTACTAGTAAACGCTTATACGTTTCCAGGATAAACAGGCTCGTCAAGTTCGTCGAGGAACTTGTCGGCACGTTCTTCCTGCTGAGGTACTTCGATGTTTGCGGAAACGAAGTCGCGGTAACCGGAACCAGCCGGAATGAGACGACCCACAATAACGTTCTCTTTGAGACCGCGCAATCTGTCGCGTTTGCCGCGCAAGGATGCTTCGGTAAGAACCTTTGTGGTTTCCTGGAAGGAAGCCGCAGAGATAAAGGAAGAAGTTGTAAGGGACGCCTGGGTAATACCAAGAACCAGAGGTTCTGCATTAGCCGGTGTGCGACCTTCGCCAACTGCTTTTCTGTTTTCGATGCGGAATTCCTGCTTATCAACCTGCTCACCAACGAGGAAGCTGGTTTCGCCTGGATCAAGCACGGATACCTTCTTGAGCATCTGGCGGACGATAATTTCAATGTGCTTATCGTCAATACCTACGCCCTGGAATCGGTAAACTTCCTGAATCTCTTCACACAAGTAGTTAGCGAGGAATTTCTCGCCTTTAATGCGGAGGATATCATGAAGTTCTGGCTGACCTTCAGTAAGCTGCTCGCCCGCTTCAACGAAGTCGCCTTCGGTAACGGTGATGTGCTTACCTTTTGGTACGAGATATTCTTTGGATTCGCCAACCTCAGGAGTAACCATAAGCTTACGCTTACCTTTGGTTTCACCTGCGTATGATACGATACCATCGATCTCGGTAACAACTGCGAGGTCTTTAGGTTTACGAACCTCGAAGAGTTCCGCAACTCGTGGAAGACCACCAACGATATCTTTGGTTTTGGATGTTTCACGCGGCTTACGAGCAATGATATCGCCCGCTTCAAGCAGCTGACCATCCTGAATCATGATAATCGCGCCAACTGGGAGCTGGTAAACCGCAGGGATTGAACTCTCACCGCGGAATTTAGGCTCACCGTTTTCATCACAAATAGAGATGGACGGTTTCAAGTTGGTTGTACGGTACTCAATAATGGTACGTGTTGCCATCTGAGTCGCAAGGTCAGTTTTTTCCTGGAAGGTTTTGCCATCGATAATATCGGTGAACTTAACTGTACCAGGAACTTCAGAAACGAATGGTTCGTTGAACGGATCCCAATCAGCGATAACATCGCCTTTAACTACTTCCTGACCATCAACAACGTTCAAACGAGAACCGTTAGGCAGGATGTATTTTTCGCGTTCGCGGCCCTGTTCGTCAACGATGGAAACCTGACCGGATTTACCGAGTACAAGGTGTTTTCCATCTTTATTTGTAACAGCTTTAACACGGGAGGTCACAACGCGACCTGCGTGCTGAGCTTCAATACTGGATTTTTCAATCTGAGTAGACGCGGTACCACCAATGTGGAACGTACGCATTGTCAGCTGTGTACCAGGCTCACCAATGGACTGAGCAGCAATAATACCGACAGTCTCACCGCAGTTAACAAGACGACTGCGAGCAAGGTCACGGCCGTAACACAGTGCACAAATACCGTGTTCAGAAGAACAGGTAAGCGCAGAGCGGATGGTGATTGTATTGATGCCACGATCATCGAGAAGCTGTGCGCGTTCTTCGTTGATGAGGCCGTTTGCCGGAATAACTTCTTCCTTGGTAATCGGATCGAGTACCGGATAAAGCACAACACGGCCGATTGCACGCTCAGAAAGACGCATCTTGATTTCACCACTAATAATGAGGTGACCAAGTTCAAGGCCGTCAACTGTGCCACAATCATGTTCGCCAATGATAACGTCCTGAACAACGTCAACAAGACGACGGGTAAGGTAACCGGAGTTCGCGGTTTTAAGCGCGGTATCCGCAAGACCTTTACGAGCACCGTGAGTAGAGGTGAAGTACTGAAGCACGGAAAGACCTTCACGGAATGAAGATGTAATTGGTGTTTCAATAATTTCACCGGACGGTTTCGCCATCAGACCACGCATACCTGCGAGCTGACGCATCTGGTCCTGGTTACCTCGAGCACCGGAGTTAGACATCATGAAGATTGGGTTAAAGGAGAGGTTAGCCTCTTCTTTGCCAGTCTTCTCGTCTTTGATGATATCACGGGAGATGTGCTTCATCATTTCGTTGGACACGTCCTGAGTGGTCTTAGTCCAAACATCAACGATTTTGTTGTATTTCTCTGTGCGGGTAATAATACCTTCACGGTACTGGCGTTCGATTTCATCAACTTCCGCCTGAGATTTTTCCAAGATGCCTTTTTTGCTGCTTGGGATCTCAAGGTCTTTTACACCAATGGTAACACCGGCGCGGGTACCGTACTCGTAACCTAAGTTTTTGAGACGGTCACAAAGAAGAACAGAAGCTTTAATGCCGCATTCGCGGTATGCAGAACTTACGAGTTTACCAATGTTTTTCTTGGTCATAACGTCGTTAGCGCGCTCAAAGCCCATGCCTTCTGGCAGAATCTGTGAAACGATTACGCGACCAGGGGTGGTCTGTACTACAGTACCGTCGTCAAGGCGAACCTTGATACGTGCGTGCAGAGAAACCTGACCATGGTCATAAGCAGATATAACTTCCCAGCGTGCGCAGAATTCCATGCCTTCGCCGATCTCAAATGAACGTTCAACAGTCATGTAGTACAGACCGAGAACGATATCCTGAGAAGGAACGATAACAGGAGAACCGTTAGCTGGAGAAAGAATGTTGTTTGTAGACATCATAAGTACGCGTGCTTCAATCTGTGCTTCCACAGAAAGAGGTACGTGTACAGCCATCTGGTCACCATCGAAGTCAGCGTTGTACGCGGAACATACGAGAGGGTGCAGGCGAATAGCCTTACCTTCAACGAGGGTAGGTTCAAATGCCTGGATACCAAGACGGTGAAGTGTCGGCGCACGGTTAAGGAGAATAGGGTATTCGCGAACAACCTCTTCGAGGATATCCCAAACTACCAACTCTTCTCGTTCAACCATTTTCTTCGCACTCTTAATAGTAGAGGCGAGGTTTCTTTCTTCGAGTTTGGAGTAGATAAACGGCTTAAAGAGCTCAAGAGCCATCTTCTTAGGAAGA
Organism: Halodesulfovibrio sp. MK-HDV; assembly: GCF_009914765.1. Classification (NCBI taxonomy): domain Bacteria; kingdom Pseudomonadati; phylum Thermodesulfobacteriota; class Desulfovibrionia; order Desulfovibrionales; family Desulfovibrionaceae; genus Halodesulfovibrio; species Halodesulfovibrio sp. MK-HDV. The sequence continues at coordinate 263,977 of NZ_WYDS01000003.1, forward strand.
CCGCACTGGTGCAATTTAAGGCTAGGACCTACAACAATTACGGAACGACCAGAGTAGTCAACACGTTTACCGAGAAGGTTCTGACGGAAACGACCCTGTTTACCCTTAATCATATCTGACAAGGATTTAAGAGGGCGGCCGTTAGTACCAGTAATTGCGCGACCACGACGACCGTTGTCGAAGAGTGCGTCAACTGATTCCTGAAGCATACGTTTTTCGTTACGGATGATGATCTCAGGAGCACCGAGTTCCATCAAACGCTTCAGGCGGTTGTTACGGTTAATAACACGACGGTAAAGGTCGTTAAGGTCGGAAGTAGCGAAACGTCCGCCATCCAGAGGAACGAGTGGACGGAGTTCTGGTGGAATTACCGGAACAACTTCCATAATCATCCATTCAGGACGGTTGTTGGACTCAAGGAAAGCCTCAACAATCTTCAGTCGTTTTGTAAGCTTTTTCTTTTTTGTCTGAGAACGGGTAGTCTGTGATTCTTCACGTAACTCATGGCGCAGAGTCTCAAGATTGAGCTCTTCGATGAGACCGCGAACAGCTTCAGCACCCATGCCTACTACGATTGCGTCTTCGCCGTAGTGATCGATTACCTGGAAGTAATGGTCTTCTGAGATAACCTGATTTTTAGCAAGGGAAGTCTGACCCGGATCAAGAACGACAAAAGAGTCGAAGTACAATACTTTTTCAAGGTCGGACATTGTCATATCGAGCAATGTACCAATCTTGGAAGGCAGAGTCTTCAGGAACCAGATATGTGCAACAGGAGCAGCAAGCTCAATGTGACCCATACGCTCACGACGAACTTTGGAAGCAATAACTTCAACGCCACACTTTTCGCAGACGATGCCGCGGTGCTTCATGCGTTTGTATTTTCCGCAGTTGCATTCGTAATCTTTTACTGGGCCGAAGATTTTTGCACAGAAAAGACCGTCGCGTTCAGGCTTGAACGTACGGTAGTTAATGGTTTCTGGCTTTTTCACTTCACCATAAGACCACTCACGAATTGCTTCAGGGGCAGCAATTGAGATCTGAATAGCCTTCAGGTTGTGAATATCTGCAGCTTGAGCTGTATTGCTTCGTGCAGAGAAAAGATCATCTAAAGTCATAGTTGTTACCCCACCCATAAAGGTTTTATGCGGGTTTTGGGAACTGTAACAGTATCCTAAAATCGGGTTTGCCCTGCCAAGCAAGGCAAACCCGTTCTATTTAGTCAGCAAGGAAGGTGCGCGGACCTTTTTGTTCCTCTTCCTGATGCAGGGTGATGTCCAAACCGAGGGACATCAATTCCTTAATAAGTACGTTGAAGGACTCAGGCATGCCAGCTTCAAGGAAGTTGTCACCCTTAACGATCTTCTCGTACATCTTAACACGACCGGTTACGTCATCAGACTTAACGGTCAGGAATTCCTGCAACATGTAAGCTGCACCATGTGCTTCCAGTGCCCATACTTCCATCTCACCAAGACGCTGGCCACCAAACTGAGCTTTACCGCCCAGTGGCTGCTGCGTAACGAGTGAGTAAGGACCAGTTGAACGGGCATGGATTTTTTCATCAACCAAGTGGTGCAACTTCAGGATGTACATAACACCTGTAGTTACGCGGTTTTCGAACTGATCACCGGTACGGCCATCGAACAGTACGTTCTTACCGTCAGCAGGCATGCCTGCATCGTCAATCCAGGACCAGATTTCATCTTCGCGTGCACCATCAAATACCGGAGTCTTAGTAACAATACCGGTACTCAATCGACGAACGGATTTGGTGAATTCATCATCGTCCATTTCGTCAACCATAAGGTTGATTGAATCACACTTGAAGACACCTTTAACGCGGGAACGAACATCTTTAAGGTGTTCTCCGGTTTCGAGAAGTGCTGCAAGCTGCTCACCAAGTTTGAGTGCGCCCCAACCTAAGTGAGTTTCCATGATCTGTCCGATGTTCATACGAGACGGTACACCCAGTGGGTTAAGTACGATGTCTACTGTAGAACCATCAGCGAAGAATGGCATATCTTCGATCGGAAGAAGCTGGGAAACAACACCTTTGTTACCGTGACGGCCAGCCATTTTATCACCTACGCTAAGCTTACGCTTAACGGCGATGTAACACTTAACCATCTTGAGCACGCCTGGAGGCAAATCATCACCTTCAGACACTTTTTCACGCTTGGTATCGTAGATATTCTTAATAAAGGAAACCTGCTGATCGTATTCTTCAATGAAGTGATCAATGGCTTCGTTTACTTCTTTAGCTTTAAACAGATCTGAAAGTTTCTTAACTGGTACTTCGTTAAGGATTTCAGCTGTTACTACGTGACCTGCTTCTGCAAGAACTTCACCTTTGCGCTTACCTGCAATATTGAGAGCAAGCTGCTTGCCTTCCGCTTCTGCCACAATTTTAGTCATGGTAGACATGGTAAGGGCCGAAATGTGGCTCTGTTCTTTACGATCAAGCTTAGCAAGTTCGTAATCTTCAATATTTTTGGTGCGTTCGTCTTTCTCACCGGAACGACGGTTGAACACTTTAACGTCAATTACAGTACCTTCGATTCCTGGAGGAACTTTCAGGGAGGTGTTCTTAACGTCGCGTGCTTTATCACCGAAGATCGCCCGGAGGAGTTTCTCTTCAGGAGAGAGCTGAGTCTCACCTTTAGGAGTAATCTTACCTACGAGGATATCGTCCGGGCATACGTTTGCACCGATGCGAATGATGCCGCTACCATCAAGGTTGCGGAGCATTTCTTCGCTTACGTTTGGAATATCGCGGGTAATCTCTTCAGGTCCAAGCTTGGTGTCACGTGCGACAACTTCAAACTCTTCAATGTGTACGGAAGTGAAGACATCTTCTTTAACCATACGTTCGGAGAGGAGGATGGAGTCCTCGAAGTTGTAACCACACCAAGGCATAAACGCTACTACGAGGTTTTTACCCAGTGCCAGCTCGCCATCTTCAATGCCAGGGCCGTCAGCGAGAATAGTACCGCGGACAACTGACTGGTTAGGATTACAAGTTGGCTTCTGCCCAAAGCATGAGCTCTGGTTAGATTTGTGATGCTTCTGAAGATCGTAGCTGCGAACGCCACCGGATTCTGGGTAGAGGCCGTCGGAGTAAGAAACAACAATACGGTCAGCATCGGCAAAGCGAACAACGCCTTCGCCTTCAGCAATAATACATGCGCCGGAGTCCTGTGCTACAGGGCCTTCCATGCCGGTACCAACAATAGGCTTGTTGCAGCGCAACAATGGCACTGCCTGACGCTGCATGTTGGAACCCATGAGTGCGCGGTTCGCATCATCGTGCTCAAGGAATGGAATCAACGCAGCAGAGATGGAAACCATCTGGCTTGGGGAGATATCCATAAGGGTAACGTCTTCACGTGGAGACATGAGAACATCACCGTGGTAACGAGTTGTAATAAATTCTCTTACAAAGTTACCATCAGCATCAATTTCTGCGTTTGCCTGCGCAACAACCTGACCCTGCTCTGTGGTAGCATCCATGTAGATAACTTCATCAGTAACGCGGGAGTTTTCAACAATGCGGTACGGGGTTTCAATGAAACCGAAGTCGTTAACTTTGGAGTACGTAGTCAGAGACACGATAAGACCAATGTTTGGTCCCTCAGGAGTCTCAATAGGACAAATACGGCCGTAGTGAGATGTGTGTACGTCTCGAACTTCAAAGCCAGCACGTTCACGGGTAAGACCACCAGGTCCGAGTGCAGACAGACGACGTTTGTGAGTTACCTCAGACAACGCGTTAGTCTGGTCCATGAACTGTGAAAGCTGGGAAGTACCGAAGAACTCTTTAAGCACTGCAGCAACCGGTTTAGGGTTGATGAGGTCGTGCGGCATAAGTGTCGCTACTTCCTGCAGGCTCATACGTTCTTTGATAGCACGTTCCATACGTACGAGGCCGATGCGGTACTGGTTTTCTACCAGTTCACCTACCGGACGTACGCGACGGTTACCGAGATGATCGATATCGTCTGCAGGACCGTGAGAGTCTTTCAATTTACACAGAATCTTAATTGCTGTGAAAATATCGTTGTCTGACAAGGTGCGCATATCGTTCTTGCGATCAAGATCGAGACGCTGGTTCATCTTGTAACGACCTACTGGGGATAAGTCGTAGTAGTCTCCGCTACGGAAAAGGTTTTCGAAGAATGTACTTGCGATTTCCGGAGTTGGAGGTGAACTAGGGCGCAGACGACGGTAGATTTCAACACGTGCGGACTCAGAATCTTCTGTTTTATCAAGAAGAAGAGTGTCGCGCATGGAAGAAGATACGTCCGCACCACGAGTGTGAAGAACTGGAATGCGTTTCACGCCAGCTTCACGGATGCGTTCTACGAGATCTTCAGTAAGTTCGTCAGCTGCATCAGCGAGAACTTCACCTGTGTTTTCATCAACAAGATCTTCAGCAAGGAAGAGACCGGTGAGGGTGTCAGGAGCAATTTCAATTGCTTCGATACCAGCTTCGAGAAGCAGACGCCAAGTACGCTTGGTAATTGGTTTGCCCTGTTTCACGAATACTTTTTCACCATCGCCAAGATCCACGTGCGCAATTTCCTTGCGGTACATGTCATCTTTAACTTCCCACAAGACTTTACCGTCTTCAAAACGGAAGTACTCTTTCTCATAGAAGCAATCGAGGATTTCTGCGCGAGACATACCCATTGCTTTAAAGAGAATAGTTGCAGGCATTTTGCGACGACGGTCAATTCGTACGTACAAAATATCTTTATGATCGAAGTCGAAATCGAGCCAGGAGCCACGCATTGGAATGATGCGGCAGCTGTAAAGTACTTTACGGCTGGAGTGCGTTTTACCTGAATCATGCTCAAAGATGATACCAGGGGAACGCTGCAACTGGTTAACGATTACACGCTCGGTACCGTTAACAATAAAGGTACCTTTCTCGGTCATTAAAGGCAGGGTACCAAAATAGATGTCCTGTTCTTTAATGTCACGGATGGTGCGATTTTCGGTCTCTTCATCTACGTCGTACACAACAAGACGCACGGTAATGCGAATTGGTGCTTCGTAGGTAAGACCTTTTGCAATGCATTCAGCCTGGTCGTATTTAGGTTCGCTGATATCATAGCGAACATACTCTAGGCTTGCAGTACGGTTAAAGTCTTCAATAGGAAAGACAGAACGGAATACACCTTCAAGACCTTCGTCAGGCAGTCTGTCAGTACGTCCTTCCTGCAAAAACTTCTTGTAGGAATCTACCTGCAAGTTAAGAAGATGCGGGATAGGAAGCGTTACTTCGATTTTACCAAATTTTTTATAAAGTTGGCCCATATTTACACCTCAAAAGAGACGGTTTGCCAAAGATGATGCCACTGCGGCTAAGAAGCATCTGAAAATGGCGCGTTTGCTTAACCAAAGTCGGCGGATTATCTCCGAAACGGATACATGCGCATGCGAAAAAGGGGTGCCCGGTGGACTTAGGTGTCCGGAAAGACTGGGCAACTGGTAGGTGCTGCTTGAGGCATGCAAATTCAGCAGCAGAAAGCAGAACATGTCCGCTCGGTCATGTTCTGTATTAAATGAAAAAATTCGGGATGGTAAACGTTCGGAAATGGTCAGCAACGTGTCGCCCAATTGTTAATTAGCGTTACGTAACAAAGACAAGTCGACCAAATGCGTAATCTAGTTCACGACTAGATTTTGTGCAAGCTTTTTTTTGGTCTACCCCTGTACATCAGAGCTAATAAAACGCGGACGAGAATAAATTCCCGCCCGCGCCTGAATTCGCTTCAGCAGTAAAAAGTAGAATTACTTAACTTCTACTTCTGCGCCTGCTTCTTCGAGAGCTTTCTTAGCAGCTTCAGCATCTTCTTTAGATGCAGCTTCTTTGATTGCTTTAGGAGCGCTATCTACAGCTTCTTTAGCTTCTTTGAGGCCAAGACCTGTAAGAGCACGAACTGCTTTAATAACAGCAATTTTGTTGCCGCCACAAGCTTTGAGGATAACATCAAATTCAGTCTGTTCTTCAGCTGCTTCAGCTGCTGCTGGAGCTGCTGCTGCTGCTGCTACTGGAGCTGCTGCGGAAACGCCGAAGGTTTCTTCGAGTTCTTTGATGAATTCGGAAAGTTCGAGTACGGTCATGCTAGAGATAAATTCTACAACCTGTTCTTTGGTCACGGACATGGTAGTCTCCTTAAAGTAATTTTGGCTTAATAATTTTAGTTAATACAAGTTCTGCTTATGCAGCTTCTTTCTGATCTCTGATAGCATTCAGAGCGTAGAGGAAGTTGCGCAGAATGTTGGCGAAAAGGCCAACAAAGTTTGTTGGAACGGCGTTCATTGTGCCAAGCGCCATACCAAGCAACTGCTGCTTGCCAGGGAGCTTTGCGAGTTCGCCAAGCTGAGCTTCGGTGAGGAGCTTGCCTTCAAGTGAGGCATGCTTAACAACGAGGTGTTTGCTTTTTTTAGCGAATTCAACGACAGCCTTAGCAACTGCAACGGGATCTTCGAAACCAAGGGCGATAGCTGAGTTCTCTTTGAATGTATCAGCGAGAACTTCATGATCACCACCGGTGACTGCGATGCGAGCCAGAGTGTTCTTCACAACGTGGTATTCACCACTAGCATTGCGAAGGTCACTTCTGAGCACGGTCATCTCTTCCACCGGCAAGCCCTTGAAATCAGTCACAACCGCAATAGAAGCACCTTCAGCTTTTTCTTTCAGGCGCTCAATAATGGCGGCTTTTTCAGACCTGTTCACGTTAGTCTCCTTAGACTAAGGGGGATTTGCCAATGGAAAACCAAGCCAAATTGTCTCGGTAGGTCTTATAAATGCCTACTGTCTTCGACTCAGAATTCCAGTCCTCTGCCAAAAAGTAGGAGCGAAACGGAAAGCTTCGCTCCTACCTAAATATAATCTACCGAATCAATTAAGCGTCGGTGAATTTACGAATAAGAGTAGGGTCTACTTTGTAGCCAGGACCCATAGTGCTTGAGAGGGACATAGCCTTCATGTAAGCACCTTTAGCGGATGATGGCTTGAGACGGTTCACGTTCTCAAGAACGGTTTTAAGGTTATCCATGAGCTTTTCAGCACCGAAGGATACTTTACCGATTGGAGCGTGAAGAATACCAGCTTTGTCAACTTTGAATTCAACGCGGCCAGCTTTCATTTCTTTAACTGCGTTTGCTACATCAAAAGTAACAGTGCCAGTTTTTGCGTTAGGCATAAGACCACGAGGGCCAAGTACGCGGCCGATCTGACCTACGAGAGCCATAACGTCTGGAGTTGCGATAGCTTTGTCAAAGTCGAGGTTACCGGCTTTAACTTCTGCTACGAGCTCTTCTGCACCAACGATTTCAGCGCCAGCTTCACGAGCTTCAGCCTGTTTTTCGCCTTTACAGAATACTGCTACGCGCACATCTTTACCAAGACCGTGTGGAAGTGAACATGCGCCACGAACCATCTGGTCAGAGTATTTAGGATCAACGCCGAGGTTGATAGCAACGTCAACAGTTTCATCAAATTTTGCATAAGCAGAATCAACTACTTTGGCCATCGCTTCATCAACTGCAAAACGTGCTGTAAGCTCAAGGCCGTCAGCCACTTTACGGTATTTTTTCCCATGCTTAGGCATAGTAATATCCTTTTTCTTCTCTGTGTTAATCTCCTGCCGCTCGATCTAAGATAAAATAGCCGGGGTAATATAACCACGGCGAACGGCAGTCCAACTGATTTACAGAATGCTATTTAACATCAATGCCCATAGAACGGGCAGTACCTGCGATGATCTTTTTAGCTGCATCAATGTCTGCAGCGTTAAGGTCAGGCATTTTGAGTGTAGCAATTTCTTCGATCTGTGCATCGGTAACGGAACCAACCTTATCACGGTTTGGTTCGCCAGAACCTTTAGCAACTTTAGCAGCTTTAATAAGCAGCACGGATGCAGGTGGGGTTTTGGTGATGAAAGTGAATGAACGATCCTGGAATACTGTAATGATTACAGGAATGATCATGCCTTTCTGATCCATGGTTTTTGCGTTAAACGACTTACAAAATTCCATGATGTTAAGGCCGTGCTGACCAAGAGCAGGACCTACTGGAGGAGACGGGTTCGCCGCACCAGCAGGAATCTGAAGCTTAATTTTTGCAATTTCTTTTTTAGCCATACCACTATACCTCTATAGCAAACGCCACTTGCGTGGCGATAAGTGCTTTATTGTGCTTGTTTATCCCTTATCTACCTGAACAAAGTCCAGCTCGACAGGTGTTTGTCTGCCGAAAATAGATACGGATACTCTGAGCTTACCCTTGTCGTAGTTTACATCTTCCACGACGCCGTTGAAACCGCCGAACGGTCCATCAATAACGCGTACTTCATCACCGCGTTCAAAGTTGAACTTAGGACGAGGCTGTTCCTGACGTTCTTCCATCATAGCGAGGATACGCGCTGCTTCTGAATCCCGCATAGGGGTAGGGCGGTTTTTGCCGCCAATGAAGCCAGTAACCCGCTGAATGTTGGAAATAAGATGCCAAGAGAGATCAGTCATGATCATTTTGACCATAACATAACCTGGATAAAACTTACGAGTTGAGGTGCGTTTTTCACCTTTTACAAGTTCTACCACTTTCTCAGTAGGTACAACAACTTCCTCAATGTCACCTTGAGCTTCGCCGGTGCGGATCATCTGAGCGATGGTCTGCTCTACACGCTGCTCAAAACCTGAGTAGGTGTGGATAATGTACCAACGAGCTTTTCTTACGGGTGCTTGTTCCTCGGTCATAGGAATATCCGTTTAGGAAAGAATGTATTCTACGAGCTTTGTAAGACTAAGGTCTACAAAGCCAAGAAATAGAGACATAACAACAACAAGAGCCAGCACTGCGATGCTGGTTGTCACTGTCTCTTTTCGGGAGGGCCAGACTACTTTTTTAATTTCGACCTGGGACTCTTCGAAGAACTCTTTAAACTGAACTGCTTTGTTAGCTTCAGTAGCTTTCGCGTCAGCTTTTTTGGAGTGCTTTTTTGCCATTGTCGCCTCGCCGTTGTAAGAAGGAAGAAAATGGCAGGGGTGGAGGGATTCGAACCCGCAACATCCGGTTTTGGAGACCGGCGCTCTAGCCGTTAGAGCTACACCCCTGCGTTCTTATAACAACTACTTACTTAGTTTCGCGGTGAAGAGTGTGTTTCTTGTCCCAAGGACAATACTTGTTCAATTCAACACGAGCAGTAGTGTTTTTCTTGTTCTTTACGGTCGCGTAATTGCGTCGTTTGCACTCTGTGCAAGCGAGCTGGATATTAACGCGCATGAATTACTCCACGATCTCAGAAACAACACCAGCGCCTACGGTACGGCCACCTTCGCGGATAGCGAAGCGAAGACCAGTTTCCATTGCGATTGGGTGAATCATTTCTACGTTGAATACAGCGTTATCGCCTGGCATTACCATTTCAACACCTTCGTCAAGAGCGATTACGCCAGTGATGTCAGTTGTGCGGAAGTAGAACTGAGGGCGGTAGCCGGTGAAGAATGGAGTGTGACGTCCGCCTTCATCTTTAGAAAGTACGTATACTTCAGCTTTAAACTTGGTGTGAGGGTTGATGGAACCAGGTTTACAAAGAACCTGACCACGCTCAACTTCTTCACGTTTAATACCACGGATGAGAAGACCAACGTTATCGCCAGCTTCACCACGGTCGAGAAGTTTACGGAACATTTCTACGCCGGTACAAGTAGTTTTGCGAGTATCTTTGATACCAACAATCTCAACTTCTTCACCAACTGTTACAACACCACGTTCGATACGGCCAGTTACTACTGTACCACGACCGGAGATGGAGAACACGTCTTCGATAGGAAGAAGGAAAGGTTTGTCGATGTCACGCTCTGGCTCAGGAATGTAAGAGTCACAAGCGTCGAGGAGTTCGAGGATAGGACCTGCAGCAGCGTCGTCAGCAGAATCTGCTTCGAGAGCTTTAAGTGCAGAACCACGAATTACAGGAATGTCGTCACCTGGGAAATCGTAAGAAGAAAGAAGTTCACGAACTTCCATTTCTACGAGTTCAAGCAGTTCTTCGTCGTCAACCATGTCGCATTTGTTCATGAAAACAACGAGGGATGGTACACCAACCTGACGAGCGAGCAGGATGTGCTCACGAGTCTGAGGCATAGGACCGTCTGTAGCTGCAACAACGAGGATACCACCATCCATCTGTGCTGCACCGGTGATCATGTTTTTGATGTAGTCTGCGTGACCTGGGCAGTCAACGTGAGCGTAATGACGTTTGTCAGTTTCGTACTCTACGTGTGCAGTTGCGATAGTGATACCGCGTTCTTTTTCTTCTGGAGCTTTATCGATTTCGTCAAAAGCTACAGCAGTGCCGCCCATTTTAAGTGCAGCAACTTTAGTGATAGCTGCTGTAAGGGTGGTTTTACCGTGGTCAATGTGACCAATAGTGCCGATGTTAACATGCGGCTTACTGCGTTCAAATTTTTGTTTACCCATGAGTAGATCTCCCTGGCAATGAATTTTCTCGGTTATCCGAAAATAATTAATGGAGCTCTCAAGCAGAATTGAACTGCTGACCTCATCCTTACCAAGGATGCGCTCTACCAACTGAGCTATGAGAGCTTCTCTTATTCAAAAAGCTATAGGGAGAACTCAGGCTAATGGAGCGGGAAACGAGACTCGAACTCGCAACCCTCAGCTTGGAAGGCTGATGCTCTACCAATTGAGCTATTCCCGCTTATAAGTGCCGTAGTTCTCCGACTTGAGTCTCCTACAGCCTGCTACTTAGCAACTGGTGGTGGGGGGAGGATTTGAACCTCCGAAGGCATACGCCGACAGATTTACAGTCTGTTCCCTTTGGCCACTCGGGAACCCCACCTGTACTGGAGCTGGCGATGGGACTTGAACCCGCAACCTGCTGATTACAAATCAGCTGCTCTACCAATTGAGCCACGCCAGCAACGAGAGAGTGTCTATATAGTCACCAAAGTTTTGGCAAGTAAAAAACACTTTTTTTTTGATTTATTTTGCCTCTTTTTTAAAAAGCTTGATAAATCAGGTAGTTGAAAAAAAGCAAAAACTGTGAAGATTCTCTTCTAATTAGCCATTTAGACAGTGGTTGTCTAAGTAACAAGTGCAGACACTCTTTCTTTTTACCGCATTTGTCCACTATAATCTGGATAAAGGCTGCATAGGTGCTGTGAATTTTACCGCAAAATAGTGATGCGGACACACTATAGTCTAAGTGGTACTACACGTGTTTTATATATTTCCACTCTTAAAGTGGAATATAATCTATGTTTTATACCCGCAATGGGTTTTGCGAGTGCGCTGAATATGCCCCTAAAAAGCAACGCATGTCCAGCTGGATGATTAGGTACATATATATAGATGCGAGACGTAGGATAGAAAAAGGCCGCCAAAAGGCGGCCCTGAGTTCAAAAAAGGAGGGGGAGGTTTTCTATGCTACAGCTGGTGCGGCCACGGATGCAGCAACTTCTGGAGCTTCAACTGCTACAGGAGCCTCTGCGGTGACGCTTTCAAGGTAAATGTCTGCATTTTCATCGATGGTACGCAGGAACTGGTTGTTCAGTGCATGGCCGGAGCAGTACACTTCAAAGTGTCCCTCAAGAGGGGAGCCCAGCATTACCATGTCGCCGATGAAATCAAGAATCTTATGGCGAACAAATTCATCAGGGAATCGCAGGCCATCTTCATTCAGTACAGTATAGTCATCAAGTACGATTGCGTTATCGAGGGAGCCGCCAAGAGCGAGCTTCTTTGAGCGCATGTATTCAACTTCACGGAAGAAGCCAAAGGTACGTGCTTTTGCGATGTCTGTAGCAAATGTCTCAGGTGTGACTTCAACGGACATTGTCTGCACGCCGATTAGCGGGTGCTCGAAGTCGATTGTGTAGTCGATGGAGAGACCTTTGTGCGGCTTGGCGCTGATGCGTTTGCCATCACGTTCGAAATTGATTGCTTTCTTGATGCGTTTTACTGTGCGAGGTCGATTCTGTTCGCGCAGTCCGGCATCTTTAAGCAGAAATATGAAAGAAGCAGCTGAGCCGTCCATAATTGGAACTTCGCCGCCCTGAATTTCGATACGGATGTTGTCGATCTGCATACCGTGAATTGCTGCGAGCAGGTGCTCTACGGTAGCGGCAGAAGTGTTGCCGACTCCGAGAACTGTTGCGAGCTGGGTAGCAGTAACAAGCTGTGGTGTTGGTGCAATGACCTTCACGCCGTCTTCGCCATGTATGTGAAAAATGATGCCTGTGTCTTCAGTGGCAGGGTGAAGAGTAAGTTTTACTATTTTACCGCTATGCACACCGACGCCTGAGCATCCGATAGATTTATTAATTGTCTTCTGTAGCATTAAATATTCCCTCCAGCCCTGTATAAGCAAAGAGTGTGCCAGAGAGAGTGTTATGTTTAGTATTGTGAATTTGTTGTCTTTTTTATACTGAAGCTAGTGCAGCTAACTGTGTGTTTTTAGCACACTGTGACTTTTTAGCACAGTACTACGCTTTATATCCGCAGACGAATCGGTCATGACCAGATAGGTCTTTTATGACAGCTGTTTCGCGCCATATGTCAGTGTTTTTCGAAAATTCTTTCATTAAATCAGCGCCTTGCCAAAATCCCATTTCCATAATGAAAAATCCTGAAGGCTTAAGCCATGTTGCAGCAAGTTCAATAAGTGGTATCCCATGTTCAAGTCCACTTGTTCCAGGGACGAGTGCTGAAGATGGTTCAAATTGCTGAACTTCTCGATCCAGAGTTATATATTCGGACTGGCTAACATACGGCGGATTTGTGGCAATTAGGTCAAATGTGTTGTTTTTGAACAACGGTGTGGTGAAATCGGCACGGATACATGTGACTCTATCTGCAACCTGATTGTCATGAATATTCTGCTTTGCTGTGGTTATTGCCCCTTCAGAAAGGTCGACAGCAACCCCGAATGCTTCAGGTAATTCTGCGGCGATGGTTGTGGCAATGCAGCCGCTTCCAGTGCCCAAATCTGCAAAACGGAATGCACCCTTATGGGAGAATCGCTCTACAATGGCTTCGATGAGATGTTCAGTTTCCGGTCTGGGAATAAGGGTGTGTGAATTGACATGAAACGGTCGCCCGTAGAATTCACGTTCGCCCATGATGTATGCGGCAGGTTCACCAGTGCCTCGACGGAGGATGAGCTTTTCCATTTCAGCGTATGCTTCAGTGGAAACTTCACGTTTGGAGTTGATAAGAATATCGAGACGGGAGATGCCGAGAATTTTGCGGAGCACTAGTTCAGCCGAAAGTCTTGGAGAATCAACAGCCTTCCCGGAAAGGTATTCCGAGAAGGCTGTAATAATCGACTGAATGGTGAGCTGTGCGGGTTTTTGTACCGCCATAATGCCCTCGTGTTATGCGTCAGCCTGAGATTTGAGCTTCTCAGCCTGATCTGCAGTGATAAGAGCGTCGATCAGCTCGTTGATGTCGCCATCCATGATGGCGTCAAGTTTGTACATGGTCAGATTGATGCGGTGGTCTGTACAGCGACCTTGTCCGAAGTTGTATGTACGGATACGACCGGAGCGGTCACCGGAGCCAACCTGAGATTTGCGCTGTTCAGCAAGTTCATCATGCTGTTCCTGCTGTACCTTCTGCAATAAGCGGGAGGAGAGGATTTTAAGCGCTTTGGCTTTGTTCTTGTGCTGGGATTTTTCATCCTGACAGGAAACAACAAGGCCAGTTGGAAGGTGTGTTACGCGGATAGCGGAGTCAGTTGTGTTAACGGACTGACCACCAGGGCCGGAAGCACGGAAAACGTCGTATCGAAGGTCTTCGTTACGAATGTTTGCGTCAACCTCTTCTGCTTCAGGCATAATTGCGACTGTAGCAGCGGAAGTGTGAACGCGACCCTGAGTTTCTGTTGCAGGAACTCGCTGCACGCGGTGGATGCCGGATTCGAACTTGAGGCGGCTGTATACTTTGTCACCTTTAACAAGTGCGATAACCTCTTTGAGGCCACCGGTTCCGGTTTCGCTGGTGCTGAGTAGTTCGACTTTCCAGCCGATGCGTTCAGCGTAGCGGGAGTACATGCGGAACAAGTCACCAGCAAACAGTGCTGCTTCGTCGCCGCCGGTACCTGCACGGATTTCCAGAATGGTGTTCTTTTCATCCATTGGATCTTTAGGAAGAAGTAAAACTGTAAGGTGAGCTTCCATTTCAGGAATATTGCGCTCAAGTTCTTTAACTTCTTCTTTTGCCATTTCGGCAAGTTCCGGATCGCTGTCACCCATGAGTTCTTTATTTTCAGAAAGAGACTCTTGCATGATGCGGTATTTACGGAATGCTTCAACGATGTCTTTAAGATCTGAATGAGCCTTGGTCAGCTTGCGGTAGCGTTCCTGGTCACCAAAGACTTCAGGAGAGCTAAGCTGCATTTCAAGGTCTTCGAATTTGCGCTCAAGATGTTCTAACTTGGCTAACATTATTCTTTCTCCGCTACTGTATACTCAGGGGTATATATATCGTCAGGAGCCTCGTCGCCGAGAGCTTCCTTAAGTGCAACAATGGCAACCTCAAGCTGCTTTGAATCTGGTTCATGGGTGGTGAGCATTTGCAGCATCATACCCGGAGCGCTGAGGAGTTTGCCTAAAAATGTGTCATTAATCTTTGCGCTGTACTTAATGAGTTCATATGCAAATGCGCTGATAGGCGCCATGAGCAACAGCTTAAAGAAGATAATGAAACCGTGTTTTACGTATGTCGATTCAGGTGTCCAGACCATAAGCATTGCTGGAACCAGAATGGTGTGCAGAATGATGGCTACGGACAGAACAAAGAGCATGAAGGTGGTGCCGCAGCGCGGGTGCAATCTACTATGCAGAATTGCAGAACCGGGGCTTACAGCTTTTCCGTCTTCAAACGCCCAGATTACTTTATGTTCGGCGCCATGGTACTGGAAAACACGCTTAATGTCAGGGATGAATGAGATACTAATGATGTATCCCAAAAAGATGCTGAATTTGAAGAAGCCGTCCCATATCTGAAACGAAAGCCCGTCAACATCACCACCAAGCCCTAAGTAGTTCATCCCGATGGAGAACAGGTGTGGCAGCACAACAAAAAGGAACAGTGCGATGCCAACAGAACAGATGAGTGTAAGGGTGAGGTGCCACGGTTTAAGTTCTTCTTCCTCTTCGCCGTCTACAGCTTGTGTAGCGGAAAAATTGAGAGCCTTAATGCCGTTGACCAATGTTTCAATAAGAATAGGAAAGCCGCGTACGAAAGGACGCTTGAAAAAATCAGCCTTTGAAAAGGTAAACCAAGGGCGTTGATCCACAATAATCGAGCCGTCAGCTTTGCGAACTGCAATAGCTAATCGGTCCTGATTGCGCATCATGACGCCTTCCATAACTGCCTGACCACCGACATTGCATCGGGCTGCAGAAAGTATGGCTGATAAAATAGAGCGGAAATTTTTGCGGAGAGTAGTCATCTGTTCCTCGCAGTCGAGCTAAAGAATACTCCTCCCCAAAAAGCAAACCTTTAAGGGGAGGAAGATTCGCCGCCGGTCTGGCGACGGCCTCAAAAAATGCGAGAAAAATGCTATTTCTGGAAACTTGCGTATTTCTTGCGGAAACGGTCAATACGACCTGCGGTATCAACGAAACGCTGGTTACCAGTGTAGAACGGGTGGCACTGAGAGCAAATTTCAACTGCTACTGCGTCACCTTTAGTAGAACGTGCTACGGATTCATAGCCGCATGCACAAGAGATTTTTGCCTGGAACACTTTAGGATGGGTATCTTTTTTCATATAAAACTCCTCACGAAGATGCAGAACGGATTTTCTTACGTCAGTTGCGTTTGGAAGGCAAGAAAAATATATTGAGTCTCCACAAACGATGATGTAGTTGACAGTTCGCTTTGGTTTATAAGCGTGGCATCATAAAACTGCATTTAACTAGTCTGCCTGCCTCGGGGTGAATGAATTTGTTTCGTATCTCACCGAGGTGCAAAGCAATTTTTACCGAGCCGAACACGCTATGGTTTAAATACATAGCTGGCTCGTCGCAGTCTAAGATGTCCCGCGCGATCTTGTAATTATAACCGGCAAGGAGTGCGTATGCCTCCCTTGCTTCAATGTCAAGGCAAATAATATGGCAAAAAAAGAACGAGCCGATCAACTTGTTTTTGATGCGGGTCTGGCAGATAGCCGTGAAAAGGCTAAACGCCTTATTATGGCAGGTCAAGTGTACGTTATTCGCAACGGTAACCCAGAGCCGGTTATAAAGCCGGGTCAAAAAATGGATTTAGAATCTCTATTCGAAGTTAAGGGCGTTGAACGCTTTGTTAGTCGCGGTGCTTATAAACTGCTTACAGCGATTGAACATTTTGGAATTGATCCTGCGGGTAAGGTGGCATTGGATGCCGGTGCGTCCACGGGTGGATTCTCTGATTGCCTGCTTCAGCATGGTACTACAAAAGTATATGCAGTGGATGTTGGTTACGGCCAATTGCACGAAAAGCTGCGTCAGGACGAGCGTGTTATTAATCTCGAGCGTACGAACCTGCGTAATCTCAATGACACAATTATTCCAGAGCCGCTTGATCTCGTTGTAGGTGATGTGTCTTTTATCTCCTTGAAGCTTGTTCTTCCTCCTTGCGTTGCTCTGCTTCGTGATGGTGGTGAAGTGGCTATGCTCATTAAGCCTCAGTTTGAATTAGGACCTGGTATGACCGACAAAGGCGTTGTGCGTGATCCTGCTTTGCACCAACAGGCAATAGATGACGTAACAGGTTTTGCCATAAATGAATTAAAGCTTACATTGCTGGGGGTTGTTCCATCCAGCATCAAGGGGCCTAAGGGTAATCAGGAGTTCATAGCGTACTTTAAAAAATAGATATTGAATGCTTTTTATAGCGTAGGTGATTGCTTTTGTTATTTAAAGTTTTGCTTCTTTTAACCGATGAGAAACGATACGGTTCTCCAACTGCGTGATAACACATACTTATGGATGGTTGTACGAAAGAAAAAATGTGCGTTTTCTTTCAAAATCTATACGAGTGTGCAGGATCAAAAATGGTCATGGAAATCGTTTACGTGGGGTTTAAGTTTTATCGGTAAAATAGGGGTTTAATGTGCGCATAAAAAGTATTGCTACTGAACTTGTTGCAACAGTTTTACTCATCGTTTCAGTCTCAGTTTTATGTATCGTGCTGTATGTTTCCTCTTCAACAAACGAAATTGTTGAAGATATTCAGCTTGAAGCAATGGACAGAGAAACGGTGCTGGCAGATACCTCCTTAAAGCAATTTACTGCCAATATTAATTCACTCGTCACCTACCTTGCTGGTCATGAAGACGTTATCAACAGCGCATGGGTGGAAGGTGAAGAAGGGCGTAAGCTTCTGGATAATATTCTGAAGCTGAATAGTGATGTGGAGGCCGTTTTTGTTTTTAATACAAAAGGGGAAATTACTTCCGGCGTTACCCGCAGTGGCCCTTCGCTGAATGGCGATGTGGAACGGGCTGCACTGTGGAAAGCAAAGCTTTTGGACGGAAGCGATGAATTATTCATAACACAACATGTTATTTCTGATGATGTGATTGGGCGTCGCCTGCTCGGTATGGGTGCTCGATTATATGATTTTGTAGATAACACCCTTATCGGTGGCGTTGTTGTCTTTGCAGATGTTGGTAATTTTGGTGAACGATATATTGATCCGGTTTCATTTGGTAAATCAGGATATGCATATTTGATTGATGCCGCAGGCACAATTGTGGCGCACCCGAATGATAAGGTTATTTTTAAACGTTCTTCTGTTTATGATAAAATTATTCAAACAGAGGCCGCTGGAAAAAACTTTTTTAGTTACACCTATAAGGGAACTGAAAAGTCTCAGCGTTTTGTGAAAAACGAAAAGACTGGTTGGTACATCAGCACAACTGTCCCTCGTAAAGAGTTAGTTGCAACAGCGGATAGGCAGCGTTTTATCATTATATGTATAGGCGTGTTTACTTTGCTGGCTGCATCCATAATTTTGCTTTTCGGTATCCGCAAAGTTTTTGCAACACCGCTGGCAGCTCTTGGTGAATATTCCAAAGAAATTGCATCTGGTGATTTTGAAGCAAAACTGGAAGGTAACTTCCGACACGAATTAAAGATACTGGCTGAACATCTTCGCGAGATGTCCGTTGAATTGAAAGAACAGCTTGGTATGTCACAAGGTGTGCTGAAGGGGATTAACTTTCCGTGCGGTGTTGTGGATACAGAGGGTTGTTTCTCATTCATGAACAAAGAGCTTGTAGAGTTATTTGGTAGAACCGGAACTCCTGATGGATATCTAGGAAAGACTTCCGGTGAAGTTTTCTTTGATGACGCAAGTAGTGAAACTAGATTGCTTCAGGCTGTTCGGGACGGAAGAGAAACACGGGAAGAGGGCGTCATTACGCGTGTGGACGGGAAAACACTTACTGTTTACTACACTGTGACACCGATTTACGATGTTTCCGGTAATATTCTTGGCGCGTTTGGTTTGTACTATGACTTAACAGAAATACGCGCAACAGAAGCGCGTATTTCCGAACAGCATAATGCTACCCTTGAAGTTGCTGACCGGGTCGACGCTGTGGCTGTTTCCTTGGAATCTGCTGCGAGTAATTTACTGGGTCAGATTAACGAGACGACCAGCGGCGCACATATTCAGCAGGAACGTGCCTCTGAGACTGCTGTTGCTGTTGAAGAGATGAATGCTACGGTTTTAGAGGTTGCGAAGAATGCAAGTAACGCGGCTTCCAGCACAGGAGTCTGTAGCGATCGTGTGGATGAAGGTTCATCTGTTGTGAACGAAACGATTCATGCGATTAGCAAAGTGAATAACGAAGCGGCAGAGTTGAATGAACAGATGGCTGATCTAGGAAAACATGCGGATGACATCGGGAATGTTATTCGTGTAATTTCAGATATTGCTGATCAGACAAACCTGCTGGCGCTTAACGCAGCTATTGAAGCGGCACGTGCCGGTGAAGCCGGTAAAGGTTTTGCGGTTGTTGCTGATGAAGTTCGCAAGCTTGCAGAAAAAACCACCACGGCAACCCGTGAAGTTGGTGAAGCTGTTAACAGCATCCAGAGTTCTACACTGAACGTTGCGGGTGGTGTGGAAAAAGCTATCGCTGCAGTGGGCGAAGGTACTGCTAAGGCAGAGGCTTCCGGTGAGTTACTTGTTTCCATCAAGGAAATGATGGATGAGGCTCTCGGTGAAATCACTGCCATTGCGACTGCAACGGAAGAGCAGTCTGCAACTTCAGAACAGATAAGTAAGTCATCTTCAGAGATAAGTACGATTACGGATGAAGGGGTGCAAACCCTTGGCGCTGCGATCGTTGCTGTAGAAGATCTACAAGAGATGGTACTTGAGTTACGATCGTTGACTGAAGAAATGAAAGCATAAGTAAAAAGGGTGGAGCATTAAGCTCCACCCTTTCTTTTTACATTATGACATCAATGCCAATGAGGATGAGAACAACCCCACCGCCGACTTCTGCATATTTACCTAGCGATGAAGTATTGCCGATAAGCTTTCCAATGTGCAAACCTGCCAGTGTAAACAGTGCTGCTGTGACACCGATAACAAACGCAGGGAACCATATTAGATGGTTGAGAACGGAAAGCGACAATCCCACAGCAAGTGCATCAATAGATGTTGCGATAGCAAGCATGATGAGTGATGCGCCTTTGGTTGGATCGTAATGCTCAGCGGCTTCTTCTCTGGTTGGGTGCTTAAGGGCTCCCATAATCATCCTGATACCAACCCAAAGTAAAAGCCCGAAGGCAATCCAATGAGTGTAGGCGTCTAAGTAGGATTTTATGGAGGCTCCAGCGAGCCAGCCCACGATAAGCATCGCAGCCTGAAAAAAGCCAAAGTGCCATGCCATCCGAAATGTTTGACGTGCGTTAGCACCTTTTAAACGTACACCTGCAGCGATCGCTACAGCGAAAGCGTCAACTGCAAGCGCAATTGAAATAGCAATGAGTTCGGCCCAGTGCATTAAAAAGCTTTATTCATTTTTTCAAAGCATTGTTTCAGACAATCTCGTTCTTCCTGTGAAAGGTCGGAGACCATGGTTTCAGTCAACTGCATGTGCAGTTTATCATGCTCTAAAAACATTTGTCTGCCTGTGTCGGTAAGTTCAATAATGATCGAACGACGGTCGGTTTTATGCGGACAACGGCGCACGTAATCTTTTTTCTCGAGTCGATCGATCAGTACTGTAAGGGTACCTGTGGTCGTACCCATCCAATTTGCGAGTTCTTTCATTCGCATGGATTCATGTATACCGAGAATCTCAAGAGCATGAATTTGTGGAAGGGTAAGCCCTTTTTCGCGTACAACATCATGTTCCCAAGAGGATAATTTTTCGTAAAACTCCACTATGGCGTGATTCAACTCATCAAGTTCCATCACTGATCTCCTTTAGATCATACTTGTGTCAGCTAAATATGAATATACAGCAAATACGATTGTCAGCACTCCTGCGGTTCGCATAACGAGTGGTTCAATCCACGGTTTATTGAGTGCGTTCAATGCGTTTGTTGCTTTGTAAATTGCAAAAATGACAGCGGAAAGTGTTAATCCTGTGCCAACAGCGTAACTTAAAAATACCAGTGTGCTTTTCAGGATGTTTCCTGAATCCAGACCGTATGTGTACATTATCGCAACGGTCGGGCAGGGGACGATCATATTGAGGAAGCCGAAGACTGTCAGCCCCCAAAACGTAACTTTTGTAATTTTACTGCTTGTTGAGCAACCGCAACCATGATGATGGCTGTGTGTCTGCTCTTTTTTTTGTGTGCTTACCTTCTGCCCCATCACGAATTCACTTTGACTTATTGTTGCAGCACTGACGGGTTGTCCGAGAACGTATGCAGGTTCTGTAGCAAGCGCTGCATTTCCGAAAGTCAGTGGTTGTAATTTTTCGTGATGATGGTGAGTGCCGCAGCAGGCTTCAGCATGTTCGTGACTATGATTGTGGTCATGTCCGTGGTCGTGATTATGTCCGTGATCATGTTCATGATCATGACTGTGAAGCAGGTGGGGCTTAATAATAAGGATGAGCCCAAGTACGATCAAAACTCCGACGGTGATAACATCAATAGCAGTTTTAAAAGATGCAGGGATAGCGAGTGAGATGGAACCTAAGGAAAATCCTATGGCAATGCACGCGAGGGTGGTGCCAAGAATAAAACCAGAAGTAATGGAAAAGACATGCTTTCCGTCTTTGGCTCCGTATGTAAATGGAGCAAGAACCAGCCATGAATGGCCACACGGATTGATGCCATGAATAAAACCAAGTGCAAGGGCACTTTGCAGTGCCATAACAAATACAGAGTCAAACAGCATATGAAAGTCCTTTTGTTTTTTTTCTGAAAAAAGGACTACGCTCGAAAAACTTGAGTGTCAAATAAAAACTGTGTCAAATAAAATCATACGCAAATAAAATTCATCACGAACAAAATAGGTGTCAGATAAAAAGTGTTGCGGATAGAAAAAAACTCAAATTATATTTGGATCAAACTAAGGGGTGATGTTGCAGCAAGAAGGATACATAAAGAAATTATAATATCCCTATAACATACAGAAAAATGAGGAACCCAGGCTTCAGGGGAATCCAGCTTACGTGCCGCAACTGCAACTGTTTGTGTCCATGTTTTTTGAGCACAAATGCGTAGCACCGCTTGGGGAACAAGGATGAAACGTTGCCATTTAGAACGCGGGGGATTTCGTAGCTCCATAGCCTGTAGTACCTGTGTGAACGTGCGTTGGATAAGCGGAATGAAGTGAATCATAAGCGCTAAGCTTAACGCCGGTTCCCAACTACGTTTACCAAGTATAGGGCGCAGAAACCACGAAAGGGCAAGCCCAAGCTGACGAGCGGAGCTTGTTGTTGCAAGCAGAATCCCAATCCCAATAAGGATGGTCAGTCGCAGAGCCAGCGTGCCTGCTTCCAGTGCTGCTGTTTGGTAATCCGGCGTTATGCCTTGGAGGAGGGGAGTGCAATCCAGTGCGAATTTAATTCCTGCCCACGTAACAATAAAGTAAATGTATGTTGCAACAGCGCGTTGACCAAGATTGATGTGCACACGATTGCTGATTCCAAGAATAAGAATACCAAATGCATATATGCAAAGCGCGTACACCGGAACATGCCACGTGAGCATTCCGATAGCGGCAGCAAGGATGATTTTTAAGCGCGGATCAAATGAATTGAGTGATAAATTTTTCATAAATACGGTTGAGTAAAAGTGAATATGTACATATGCCGTCGTTGCACTCGCATAGCCCGTAACACTAGCGTAGTCTACGGTACATAGAGGCAGGCTGCAATTGCAGTGTGCGAAGAGAGGTAGATATATGAAAAGGACAACTGATTTTCCAGAAAATAGCGTGAGCTCAGATAGAGGCAAACCTAGTCATACGTCGTGCGCACACGTTGGGTTTCCGTCTCCGGCAGATGACTATCTGGAAGGTGCGCTCGATTTGAACAAGTTGCTCGTGAACAATCCACCGGCGACCTTTTTTCTGCGTATAAAAGGTGATTCCATGAATGGTGCCGGAATCCATACGGATGACCTTCTCGTGGTAGATCGCTCGGTGTCGCCGACACACAACTCAATTGTGGTTGCTATGCTCAATGGTACATTAACCGTAAAGCGCCTATGGCAGAAAAACGGGCGGGTTGCGCTTATGCCGGATAATCCTGAATACAAGCCAGTAGAAGTAACACACAACGAGAATTTTGAAGTGTGGGGCGTTGCTACGTCCGTTATCCATGCGCTCAGGAAGAAAAAGTGACCGTTGCAGCTTACGCATTGGTAGATTGTAATAATTTCTACTGTTCCTGCGAGCGGGTGTTTAGGCCTGACCTCATCGGAAAGCCTATCATTGTACTTTCTAACAATGATGGCTGTATCATTTCACGCTCCAACGAAGCAAAAAAACTTGGCGTGCAAATGGCTGCGCCCTATTTTAAGCAGAAGCGGTTTCTTCAGCGGAATAACGTTACGGTATTTTCTTCGAACTACCCTCTCTATGGTGATTTATCTGAACGCGTTATGAAGACGCTGAGAACATTTTGCCCTGACATGGAAATTTATTCTATCGATGAAGCCTTTCTACGTCTTGATGGGTTTACTACATACAATCTTACTGAATACGCACAGCATATCCGTAATACTGTCTACAAATGGACAGGTGTTCCCGTATCAATAGGCATAGCACCCACTAAAACGCTTGCAAAAATAGCCAGTCATATCTGTAAAAAAACTCCCTCCTCTTCAGGTGTCTACAACATGAATGAACAATGGGAAAACAAATCGCAGATAAATGCCTTATTGGAAACAGTACCCGTAGGTGACATTTGGGGAATAGGGCGCAAGTCCTCTGAAAAGCTCTTCAATTACGGCATTACCAGCGCAAGGCAATTGCGGGACAGAGATAATGCATGGCTACAAAAAATGCTCACCGTAACAGGGCTATACACAGCATTCGAGCTGCGCGGTATTTCTTCTATCGCTTTAGACGACGCACCAGCAACCCGTCGAAGCATCCGTTCGTCTCGTTCGTTTGGTTCACCTGTCACTGAGAAAAAAGATGCACAGGAAGCAGCCGTAGCCTACATGGTACGAGCCGCAGAAAAGCTGCGCCGCGAAGAGCTGCTTGCCTCCACGCTTTCAGTTTTCATTAAAACAAGCACGCATCGCCCCGGTGATCAGCATGCAGAGTATATTAACCACACACTGGATAAGCCTACAGACTACACACCATTGCTCGTGCACCATGCTTCAGAGATGCTTCGCAGAATTTTTCGGGAAGGGCATGAGTATCAAAAAGTTGGTGTCCTTCTTTCCGGCTTGGAATCAAAGCACAACCAGCAAGGCTCATTGCTCGAAATTGCTTCACCGAGAACGCAAGACCAATCTGAATCCGAATCGCGGCTTATGCATGTAACAGACGCCATCAACA